>DSEL01000149.1 GCA_011056645.1 Candidatus Atribacteria bacterium | reverse complement strand
ATATAATGTTGTTATGATCTATTAACTTTTGAGGGGTGATTTTTTGATAGATAAAACTATTTTAAAAGTTAAAAAAACTGAAAAAGCTGCCGAAAATATTATCAAAGATGCTAATAATAAAGCTGCAAAAATAGTTGACAATGCACAAAAAGAAGCTGAATCATTAATGGAAAGAACGAAAGAAGAAGCCAAAAAAGAAGGAAGAATAAAAATAGAAAAAGAAGAAAAAATAGCGATAATAGAAGCAGAGAATATTGTAAAAAGAAGCGAAAGGGAAAAGGAAGAGATTATAAAAAAATCTATCAAAAATATTGATAAAGCGGTAAAAATAGTAATTAAAAAATTAATGGAAGGTAGATAATGGCGGTTAGCAAGATAAAAAAAGTAAGTATTTTTACTCATCTTGAATTAAAGGACGAGATCATTGAAGAACTTCAAAAATTAGGCTATGTCCAAATAATAGATTTTAAATCCAAATTAAAGAAGTTAAGATTATCGGATTTTCAGGTAGTTAATAATAAAGAAGTTTTATCGGCATTACCAGAAGTAAAATATTGTATAGATTATCTATCAAATTTCGTTGATAAAACTAAAAAATCAGAAAAAACTACAATTACTGCTATTACTAAAAATGTTTACGATTACACAAAATTGCCTTTATTATTTTCTCAATTTAATTATAAAAAGATTTATGATAAGTGCAAAGAATTGGACGGAAAACTAAAGGAATTAAAAAACAGGGAAAATCATATCATTAAGATAAAAGAGCAATTAGAAGAATGGAAAGAATTAAATCTACAGGTAAAGGATTTAAAAGGAACAAAAAATACTAAGATCATAACCGGAAGCATTCCGATAAAAAACATTATTTCTTGTTTAGAAAAAATAAATAAGATAGGAAAAGAGATTGAGATCAATAAATTCGCAGAAGGTAAAAAGAAATGTAAGCTAATGATCATTTTTATACCTGAATATTATACTCCTATTAAAAAAATATTAGATAATTATGATTTTGATTATTTTCCCATTCCTTTAGAATTTACAAAAACTCCAATAAATATTTTGAAAGATATTTCCGAAGAGTTAAATAGCATTAGAGAAAAAAGAGAAATAATTGCTGTAGCAAGTAAAAAACTTTATCAAGAAAATTTATCATTGTATCTTGCTTTTGATTATCTATCCATCTTAGAAGGCAGAAAAGATATAGAAAAATATTTAGGGATGACCAAAAAAGTTATCGTTATCGAAGGATGGGTATTAGAAAAAAATATAGATAAAATGAAAAACTGGTTGTTTAATAAAACAAATGAACTGGAGATAATACTCAGCGATCCTGATGAAAAGGATGATGTACCCGTTGCTTTAGATAATAATCAATTTGTGGAACCTTTTGAATCTGTTACAGAACTATATGGAATACCAAAATATAAGGAATTTGACCCTACTCCCTTATTTGCCCCTTTTTATTTTATCTTTTTCGGAATATGTTTGTCTGATGCCGGTTATGGATTAGTAATTGCTGCATTGTCTTATTGGGCAATGAAAAAGTTAAGATTTGAAGGCATGGTAGGTAAATTCTTTAGATTATTCTTTTTAGGTGGATTGTCTACTTTTATAATGGGTGCAATTATGGGT
>DSEL01000148.1 GCA_011056645.1 Candidatus Atribacteria bacterium | reverse complement strand
ATTTATTACCTGATAAAATAGTAGGTGTTAATATGTTTATTTTTGAACAGTTATTTATTTTTTTTCAACAAATATATATATTAATGATTAATCCCCTTAATGTGCTCATCCTTTTTGGTGCAGTGCTGTTGGGAATCATCTTTGGAGCCATGCCCGGTTTGACTGCAACCCTTGGCGTGGCTTTGCTTGCTACTTTAACCTATGGGATGGATACCGGCACTTCCATGATAGCTTTATTGGCAATCTATGTGGGCGCAATATATGGTGGGTCCTATGCCTCCATTCTCATTAATATTCCTGGTACAGCTGCTTCGGCAGCCACTGCTTTAGACGGATACCCCTTAGCATGTCAGGGAAAAGCAGGAAAAGCATTAGGTCTTACAACCACTGCTTCTGCTATTGGCACTTTTATAGGCATGTTATTCGTCATAACCATGGCTCCCCTTATTTCGGCATTTGCCCTTAACTTTACTTCATTTGAATTTTTTTTACTGGCTTTTTTTGGTATTATTATTAGCGGGACTTTGACCAGTCATGATTTAGCGTATAAGGGTTGGATTGCCGGCTTTTTAGGTTTATTTATGGCTTGTGTGGGGAGAGATCAGCTTCAGTTTTATCCTCGATTTACCTTTGGACTTTATGAATTAGACGGGGGGCTTGAAGTTGTGCCGGTTCTTATCGGCGCTTTTGGTATTCCTCAGATTATTCAAGTGTTAAAGGATAAAGTAGTATGTGGAGAAGCAAAACGGTTTCAAAAGATTCTGCCAGAATTTACTGAAATTTTTCATCATTCTACAGATATTATACGTTCATCTTTGATTGGGGTTGGCATTGGAGCAATTCCGGGGATAGGGGAAGATATTGCCGGTTGGGTATCTTATGGGGCTGCTAAAAATTCTTCTAAACATCCTGAGAGGTTTGGAAAAGGTGAGGTCTCGGGAGTAATATCTGCTGAAACTGCTAACAATGCTTGTATTGGAGGAGCTATGATACCTCTTTTGAGCCTTGGTGTCCCTGGCAGTCCTCCTGCGGCCATGCTTTTAGGAGCATTAATGCTTCATGGGATTCAACCTGGTCCCATGCTGACCTTTGATCATCCGCTTTTTATATTTCAAGTTTCAGCCATACTTTTATTAGCTTCCTTTGCAATGTGGATAACAGGTATGTTGTTAGTAAAACAAGTCATTAAGGTTTTAAGAATTCCACCACCTGTTTTTATGCCTATTATCGCTGTACTATGTATAATAGGTTCATATTCTTTAGGTTTACGGATCTTTAATCTCTATTTGATGATTCCTGTAGGGATTTTAGCTTATTTCTTAACTGAAATGGAATATCCTATTGCACCTTTGGTTATCGGAGTTATTTTAGGACCCATGGCTGATGCAAATTTAAGGAGAGCTCTCATGGTTTCTAAAGGAAGTTTTTTACCTGTTTTTACAAGACCGGTATGTTTAATTTTAGTTTTAGTCATTTTACTGATGGTATTTAGTCAGATTTCATGGTTTAAAATTTTTACTAAGAGAATATCAAATAAAATATTTTCGAGAAAAGTAACCAAGAATATTTCTTAGTAAAATATTTTATACTATAGGAAAGTGAAGATATAATTTATGAATAAAAAAATTATTTTAGCTTTGGCTCCAACCGGCGGGTGGGGGAAGGATTATAATAATCCTCTCGAGCCGGAAGAAATAACCAGGCAAGTTATTGCATGTGTAGAAGAAGGTGTGTCTTTGGTTCATCTTCATGCTCGAGATAGCAAGGGTGAGTTAACTACAGATTTAAGTAATTTCTCAAAGACAATTGAGCTAATTACCAATAAATGCAGTGTAATCATTGAAGCCTCCACCGGAGGACTTTCCAGTTTGACACCTCAGGAAAGATCATTACCTCTCCAGAATGAAAAAGTAGAGCTAGGTTCACTAAACATGGGTTCTTTAAATTTTCTTGATAAAGTATATATAAATACTGTACCAGACATTCAGCTTTGGTTGCAAAAAATGATAAAAAATAATATAAAACCATCTATAGAGATATTCGACACTTCTAATATTATTATTTCTAACTCCCTCATTAAAAAAGGTCTAATTAAACCACAATATAATTATAATTTTGTTTTTAATTACAAATGGGGTATGTCTTTTTCCCTTTCACTTATTGAAGTTTTAAAATCTATGCTTCCCAAAGAAAGCATATGGGGCGTTGTGTTTGGAGAAAGTAGAAATTTTTTGTCTCATTTACAGGCTTGTCTTCAAGGGGCAACTATGGTTAGGGTTGGTTTTGAAGATTCTAAGGTCTGTAATAATAGGGAAGCAGAAATCAATCTTGAGCTGGTAAAAGAGATTCGAAGAGAATTAGAAATATTAGGGTTTGAGACAGCTACTCCAAAAGAAGCAAGAAAGTTACTGGGGATAATATAATTTATTACTACTTTTTAACTATTATTTTATTAACTCAAAGATAGGTATTTACCCATAGAACCCCCCCTTTTTTTATAATGAAAATATATTCTTTTCTATAAATTTCCAGGTTTTTAAATAATCTTCTCCCAATATTAATTTATTAAATTCTTTTCTGTTTAAGTTGTTTAAAAGCTTACATAACTTATTGGTAATGCGGGTATTGGCTTCAAAGGTGCCTTTAATATCCCATCGGGTAGGAGAGGTATCAGAGGTGATATAATCATTATAGTTATATTCTTGAAGATAATAAAGGAATTCAACATAATCCAAGAAGTGTTTCGTTCCTACAAAATAATCCCAATCCCATTGACCGTTGTTATCATTAATATGAATATAATAGCGAAATGGACTTTCTGCAATTAAAGAAACCACTTCTGCAGGATTTTCATTACCAAACATTACCGAGTGTCCGAAATCAATGGTAACTCCCATATCTTTATTTCCAATCTCATTAAGCAAGCATAGAGTTTTAGCTGCGGTATCTATAAAACATCTCCCTCTGGTCTCAGCTGGTTTGTATTCTATAAAAAGAGGAATTTCAGGAAGATAATTTCCTGATTCACCAAAAGCATCAATCAGGTATTTCCATGATTGTGCATAATTACAATTAAAGTTAAACTCATATCCATCTCCTAATGGACAACAGGTTACTTTATTTGCTCCAACTTTCTTGGCGAAGTCTTTCCCATCTTTAATAAATTGTATTGCCTTGGCGCGAATCTCTTTTTTGTTCGAAGTTAAACCTCCGTTTTTGAATTCAGGTTCTGCTTTTACATTTACATTAATAGCAGCAATATTTATTTTATATTTGCATGTTAAAGTCTTAAGCTCATCTGAGTTACTAACTTCATAAGGAAAAACTAACTCCATGCCATCCATTCCCTCTATTTCAGAGACCATTTTAAAGCGCTCTTCCAAGGTTTTATCTTGGTTATATTCATGGAAACGATCCTTTGTTTTACTTAAGAAACTGCTGATTACTGCTTGCTTTACAGGATAATTCATCATTATTTACCCCCCCTTTTTTTATAGATGAGCTCTTTTACTTTATTAAAAATATGTTTTTTTGATATGCCATATTTGTCAATAATTTTATAATAATTTCCGCTTTCAGCAAAGGTATCATTAAGACCCAGGTTATCAAAAAGAACTGGTTTATTTTTTAAACAAAAGTTGGAAAGTTCATAACCAAGACCATTTCTTTTCTGGTGATCTTCTACCACAAACAGGGCTTCTGTTTTGGAAATAGAATTAAGAAGATTTTTTTTATCAAAGGGTTTAATAGAATACATATCAATTATTTCGATGGAAATATTTTCTTTTTTTAGCTCATCGGCGGCTTCCAATGCCTGGAAGACAATATCTCCATAAGTTACTACGGTCAAGTCTTTTCCTTCTCGGATAGTTTTGCTTCCGGCAATTTCAAAAGTGTCTTCTTTGGAATAGATATCATAGAGAGGGTCTCTCATTAACCTTATAAAAACAGGCCCCGGTGTCTTTATGGCTACATCAAATATTTTTTTTGCTGATTCTGTATCAGCAGGAGCAAGAACTTTCATTTTAGGCAAAGTAGTCATAATGGCTATATCTTCTGTTGCCTGATGAGTGACTCCATCTACGGCAGGAGTTAATCCTCCATGGGAGGATAAAAACTTAACGTTTAAATTTGGGTAACAGATAAAGGTACGTATTGCTTCAACAGCCCTCAAGCTGATAAAAACACCATAGCTACAGGCAACTACCGTTCTCCCGTCAGCAGCCATTCCGGCAGCGGCAGCCATCGTGTTTGATTCAGCAATGCCCATATTAAAATATCTCTCAGGATATGCCTCACCAAATAAATAGGAATAAGTTGAGTATCCAATATCTGCTTCAAAAACTACAAAATCCTTATCAATGGCACCATATTCTAACATCCTTTCGGAAAATGCCTGACGTGTGGTAATATCTGCTTTACTTAATATCATCATTGCCTCCCTGGATCTCTTTAATGGCTATTTCATGCTCTCGTTGATTAGGTGCCTTTCCATGCCATTTTCTTATATTTTCCATAAAACTAACACCCTTACCTTTTATTGTGTTTACTATAATACAAGCAGGTTTACCTTTTATTTTTTTTACCTCTTCCAAAGCAATTAAAATTTCCTTCATATTATGTCCGTTTATAGTCATAACCTGCCAGTTAAAGGCCTCAAATTTCTTATCGATAGGGTCCATAGGCATAACTTTTTCAGTAAAACCGTCCATTTGTAAGTTGTTTTTATCTACAATGGCAGTAAGGTTGTCCAATTTATACTTGCTGGCAGAGGCAGCTGCTTCCCATACTTGCCCCTCGTTAATTTCTCCATCACCAAGAACCACATATATATGGTAATTTTTTTTAACTAATTTTCCTTCCAGAGCCATTCCCACTCCAAGACTTAAACCCTGGCCCAAAGATCCTGTAGTCATATCAATACCGGGAGTCTTTCGCATATCAGGATGCCCTTGTAAAATACTTTCAAATTTTCTTAGTGTTTTTAATTCTTTCATAGGGAAATATCCCCTCATAGCAAGACAGGAATACCAGACAGGACAGGCATGCCCTTTAGATAGAATAAAGCGATCCCGATCAGGCCAGCGTGGATTATTAGGATCAATTTTTAAAATATCAAAATATAATGCTGTCATAATATCTGCTGCAGATAAGGCTCCTCCGGGATGTCCTGACTGTGCTGTAAAAATCATATCAATAATATTTACTCGAACTTCTTTGGCTTTTTCTTTAAGATATTGAATTCTTTTTTCAAGGTTGTATGATTTTTTATCCATGTTTCCCTTCCTTATAAATTAAATCTCTAAATTATTATATATATACACATTTATATAACAT
>DSEL01000147.1 GCA_011056645.1 Candidatus Atribacteria bacterium | reverse complement strand
GATTTAGATGATTCTATTGATGAATTATTGAGAAAGATAAAAGAAGGCATTGTAGATGTAATGTTGGTGCCTATTAGCGAGATAGTAGACCAATATTTAAAATATATTATTAAAAACAAGAGTATTATTGACTTAAGTATTACCGGTAAAACATTAGCCGAAATAGCGAGTATACTAAAAATAAAATCAGAAAATCTTCTCCCTAAATTAGAATCTAAAGACAATGAAGAGGAAGATGATGAATACAATGATTTCATAATTTCACAAGAAAAGGAAGCCTATCTTCAGGAATATGATAAATTTCAAAGAATAGTTAAGTATTTAAAGGAAAGAGAAGAAACTCAAGACGATATCTATTTTCCCATTACAGAAGATAGGGAAGAAGAAGGTAGCATAGAAATTCAAAGAGTAGATTTAACAGATCTTTTAACGTCTTTGGAAAAAGTATTACAGAATAAAAAGAAAGAAGACTATATTCCCTTTAAAAAAAGTACTTTTACTACCGCTTCCAAAATGCAAGAAATAATTAAATTATTGAAAACCAACAAAGAAGGACTGTCTTTCGATTATTTTATGGAAAAAACTCAGAGTAAATTAGAAATTATCGTCATTTTCCTTGCTTTATTAGAATTGATATGTTTAAGAAAGATAAGATGCTATCAGAATAAAAATTTTGAAAAGATAATATTTGTTCTGAAAGGAGATGCTTTAAAGTTAAAGAAAAGTCAACAAACAATGCAGAATGGAACAATATAATTGAATGCTTATTACTGGTATATAATAATCCGTTAACTCTTGATAAGATAAAAGAGATTACTGGTTTGGAAAAAAGAACAAGTAAATTGATTATTAATGAATTAATTTCAAAATATGAAGAAGATGGCAGGCCTTTTAAAATAGTTGAAATTGCTGGCGGCTATAAACTGGGAACCAAACCACAGTACTCTATATGGGTAAAAAAAATTTTGGAGAATAAGAAAAAACATCAAATTTCCCAAGCAGCACTGGAGACTCTAGCTATTATTGCCTACAATCAACCGGTAACCCGCATAGAAATTGAAAAGATAAGAGGAGTAAGTTGCTCAGGAGTTTTATTTAATCTATTAAAACATAAATTTATAAAAATTAGCGGTAGAAGAAAAGCCCCTGGAAATCCTTTACTTTATAAAGTTACCGACTTTTTTTTAATGCATTTTGGGTTAAAAAAAATTAATGATCTTCCAAAACTAAGCGAAATAGGGATTAAATGAGATGATTGAAAGGTTACAAAAATATATGGCGGGAGCAGGAATTGCTTCTCGAAGAAAGTGTGAAGAATTTATTCTTCAGGGTCAGGTAAAGGTCAATAATTCTGTAATTACTAAGTTAGGAACCAAGGTAGACCCTCAAAAAGATTTGGTTGAAGTAAAAGGTAAGTTAATACAATATCAAAAGAAAAAAAAGTATTCATATATATTATTAAATAAACCAAAAGGATATTTAACTTCTTTGTACGATCCCTTTGGCAGACCGATTGTTATAGATTTACTTAAAGGTTTAAAAGAAAAAGTATATCCGGTGGGTCGTTTAGATTTTAACTCAGAAGGATTATTAATTCTTACTAATGATGGTGATTTGGCCTATGCTTTAACTCACCCTGCTAAAGAAGTAGAAAAGGTTTACCTGGTTAAATTAAAAGGAAGACCCTCTCCCGAAAAATTAAAGCTATTATCAGAGGGAGTCACCCTGGAAAATAATTATAGAATAGCACCTTGTAGTATCTATGTACTAAAAATTACCAATGGCAATACCATGCTGAAGATAAAGATAAGAGAAGGAAAGAAAAGGCAAATTAGAAAAATGGCTGAACATATAGGCCATTTTGTCCTAGAGTTAAGAAGAATTCAACTTGGGCCAATCTATTTAAAAGGAATAAAACCGGGAGATTATCGATCCTTAACTAAAGAAGAAATTAAAAGCCTGAAAAAAATTGTATAGCATTATCTGGATACTATCTTTTCTTAGTATTTCTGTAATTGTAGAATTGGTTAATTGATGCATTGGTGCATTGGTAAATTGGTAAATTGGCGCATTGGAGAATTGATGATTTAATGAAAAAAAATAGTTTAATCATCGCAATAGACGGACCAGCAGCAGTGGGAAAAAGTACAATGGGTAAATTGATTGCAAGGGAATTAGGTTTTTTATACATTGATACTGGAGCAATTTATCGGGCAATAACCTGGAAGATTCTGAAAAACAATATTAATATAAACGATGAAGAAGTGATTTCCAGCATCGTTTCAAATACCAGTATAAGTATAAAGAGATCAAATAGTAAGAATTCAAATGATTATTATCATATTTTTGTTGACGGAGAAGACGTAAGTGAGGAAATACGCAATCCCAGAATCGACCAAAATGTTTCTCAAATAGCCAGACAGCCTAAAATTAGAGAGCAATTAATTTATCTTCAAAGAGAATTGGCAGCTCAAGGAAATATTGTAATGGAAGGGAGAGATATAGGTTCGGTGATCTTGCCGCAAGCAGATATAAAGTTCTATTTTATTGCTTCTGAAAAGGAAAGAATCAAAAGAAGATATAAAGAGTTAACAAACAAAGGTTTTAACCTAGATTACGAAGAAGTAAAAAAACAGATAATACAGAGGGATAGCATTGACACCAAGAGAAAATACGCCCCTTTAATCAAGGCAAAAGATGCTATTCTTATTGATTCTACAGGAAAAAGCATTGAGGAAGTTAAAGATCATATTTTAAAGATAATAAATAATATAAAAGAAGACAAAGGAAAAAGAATTGGAAATAATACTATCTAAAAAAATGGGATTTTGTTTTGGTGTGAAAAAATCGGTACAATTAGCAAAAGATGCCTTAAATACTAGAAAAAATAATTTATATATGCTGGGTTCAATTATAAATAATCCTCAGATTATAG
>DSEL01000146.1 GCA_011056645.1 Candidatus Atribacteria bacterium | reverse complement strand
TTCGTAAATAGTATCTGTGGGTTAGCGCACAGCAAGTAGATTTAGTTGCCCGATTAACTCTGATTGAGAAATGAATATTTTTAAGAATTTGAAGAATTAGTAATAAATTAATCAACCAATATAAACCGGTTAACTGGCATACTATATACTAACGGCTATTCACTATTCGCTTTGCGATTAATTTAAGGAGCCTCTTAATGAAATTTTGGATTAAACTCCGTCAATCGTTATTTATTGACCAAAATGTTTCGGTATTATCTTTAACAGTTCTGTTTATTCTAATTGCTTTTTTTAGCTGGTATCCTATTCTCCCTATTTATCTTCAGGAATTAGGGGCAAATGATTTTCAAGTGGGTTTCTCCTATAGCTTACTTGCCCTATCATCTACTTTGATACAACTCTTGGGAGGAATACTTTCTGACCAATTTGGCCGTAAGCTGTTAATAATTATTCCCAGCTTTTTCTTTCCCCTTCTATATTTTTTGGCTGGTAATTCTTCTCATTGGATCACTTTAATCATTTTTCTCACCATTGCAAATAGCCTGAGTGCTCTTCAATTACCCTCTTTCTATTCCATGATTGCCGAATCTGTTCCAAAAATAAAAAGGGGTAGAGCCTATAGCGAATTTGAATTATTTGTAGTTTTAGGTATCACCATAGGTCCAGCTATGGGGATGATATTGATTCCACGAATCTCAATAAAATACTTATTTTATCTTAATTCTTTAATTACTTTTCTCTGTGCTTTGATTAGAATAGTTTGGTTAAAAGAGACACATTACCACCGTACGAAATTAAATATATTTGATTCTTTTAAAAACCTATTTAATAAAAAATATTTGTATGTTATCTTTGCTCTTTCTTCTCTTTTTCTTTTGTTTAATCTTACCACAAATGGACCTTTCATTTCTTTATATGCTAAGGAAATACTAAATTTGGATAAGTCTAAAATAAATTTACTTTTTGCATTAGGAGGGTTTGCGGCAGTTATCTACAGTATGTGGGGAGGAAAAATAATTGATAAATGGGGAAGCAAAAATGTATTATCCTATAGTGGATTGGGACTGGGGATATTTATGATCTTGTGGAGCTTGAGTTCTCTTTGGTGGATAACTATCGCTCTATTTACTATTTTATATATTTTTTTTCAGAGTTGTTATATTGCTTATGGTTCATTGTTGGCCAATATCACACACCGAGAATCAAGAGGGTTGGTAATTGGTTTTATCGGTACCTGTACTGGTTTAGTTGGATCGATTGGACCTTCCTTGGGAGGATATTTAAAATTGCAGTTTAGCCCTTCATCACCCTTCTGGGCTGGATTGACTTTTGCCTTGATAACTTCTCTCTTACTTATAAAAGTAAAAGAATAAGTTCTTATTGCCCTCAGTAATAATCTGTTTATTAAATTAGTGTATCGGCTAAAATAGTGATAAAATATGTTAAATAAAAGGAGGATGAAGATGAAAGAAACAAATAATAATGAAGTGATAAAATATAAAGTAATATTTTTTGATTTTGGTGGGACATTAATGTGTGCTGAAAGTGATAATATTGCTCATTTACATATGATGAAAGAGATTATTCAAAGATATAATCTTCCTGCCTCCCCGCAAAATATGGTAATCAAATACAATTCTTACCTATTTACCAAGGAAATGACTTTGCGAGATACAAACCCTAAAGAAAAATCCTTTACCCCTCTTCGTGAATCTACCAGAAAAGCTTTTATGGGAGTGCTTTCAGAATATAATATCCGCCCCTCAAATGAAGACTACTATTGGTTTAAAGAAATTTATTTCAAAAATCATAAAGAATATGTAAAACTATTTCCCGAAAGCATTGAAATTATCAACTACTTAAAAAATCACAAGGCAATTCATATTGGAATTATCAGTGATATAGATAATGATTATCTGGATTTTCAATTCAATGTCTTTGGGATTAAAGAAATGTTTGATTCTATTACCACTTCAGAAGACGTAAAATCTTATAAACCTGAACCAAAAATCTTTCAAATAGCCTTAAATAAAGCTGGTTCGCCGGCAAAGGCATCAATTATGATCGGTGATTCTTACAAGAAAGATATCATCGGGGGAAAAAATATTGGAATGACTACTATCTGGATAAATAAATTCTGCCTAAATAATAATGATCATGATAAAGCAGACTTTATAGTCAAAGATTTAAAAGAGATATTTCCTATATTAAAGGAACTTATTCAATAACTACTTTTCTGTTCTTTACAATCTTAATATTCACAAATCCTTCAAATATAGTGAGATATAGTATGTTACAATATATCATAAGATAATTTTTTATAATATAATATAAGGAAATAATATGTTTTTATATCAAGAAAATTTACTTGCTTTTTCCATTAAAAAATATAAATTACCATCACCGTTCCGATTATTTATAGCTGCCTTTATGGTAATTTTTCTCTTGTTTTATCAGAGTAATTTTTTAATTACAAAAAATACTGCTTATGCTCAGGAAGATACCCTTATCACTATTTTAACTTATCATGATTTCACTGCAGGAGAAGGGGATAGTTATAAAATAAATATCACTAACTTTGAAAATCAGATGAATTATTTAGCTGCTCATCATTATTCGGTAATCTCTCTTTCTGAACTACTTAAAGGACTAAGAAATGGTCAGCTTCCTGCAAAAACAATTGTAATTACCATTGACGATGGTTTTAAATCTACGTACACTTTAGCCTACCCTATCTTGAAAAAATATAACTTTCCAGCTACTCTCTTCCTGTACACCAATTTCATCGAAAGAAATAGCTATAGTCTTACCTGGAAAGAAATTAAAGAGATGACTAAAAATAACATAGAAATTGGTTCACATACCTTAAGCCATTGCAACCTCTTGAAATATCAGGAAAACGAAAATTATGAGACTTATCTGGATCGAATTAGAAAGGAAATTATTTTGTCAAAAGAAATTTTAGAAAGTAAAATAGGAGAAAAAGTAAAATTCTTCGCCTATCCCTATGGCATTTACAGCTCTTCAGTAAAAGATGTAGTTATCCAGGCAGATTATGAAGGAATTCTAAATGCGAATAGTATGAATAATACTCTTAATGCCGATCCCCTTTCTCTAAATCGACAAATAATTTTTGGTCAAAATTCCTTTAATTCTTTTATCCAGATATTAAATCAACGACCTTTTTGTATTTCACATATCTTCCCTTATGACGGTACAATAGAAACTAACCAACTTGTCAAAATAGGGGCAATTTTAGAAGATGATAATTATGATGTAGAAACTTTATCTATGAAATTGGGAGGGGCAAAAGTAAAATTTGATTTTAGCCTAGAAAATCGAGAAATTTCTTTTGCCCCTGATGTTCTAAAACCTTTAATTAAAAAGTCTTATATTGTTAATATTACTGCTCTTGACAAAAATAGCCCTTACACGCGAAAAACTTCCTGGCTAATTACGGTAAAATAATAAAAAATGATTTGCTTTTAAGGGAATCTATATAATTTATCCTCGATAATTTTATTCTCCGAGATAAGCTTTTTTTACTCTCTCGTCTTTTAAAAGCTCTTCTCCGGTTCCTTGCAAAACAATCTTCCCGGTCTCCAAAACATAAGCATAATCAGCAATTTTCAAGGCAGCAAAAGCATTTTGTTCAATTAATAAAACCGTTATGCCATCCTCTTGAATTTTTTTAATAATATCAAAAATTTCCTTCACTAATAAAGGCGCCAAGCCCAATGAAGGCTCATCCATCATTAACAGTTTTGGCCGTGACATTAGTCCCCGGGAAATAGCTAACATCTGTTGTTCTCCACCTGACAGTGTACCACCTTTTTGCCATAATCTTTCTTTTACTCGAGGAAACAACTCATAAACCCATGCCAGGTCTTTTTCAATTTCACTGGTGTCGCTCCGGGCAAAAGCACCTAAGTTTAAATTTTCCTGAACGGTTAAATTAGGGAATATTTTCCTTCCTTCCGGAATGAGTGCAACACCTTTTTGAACAATCTTGTTCGTAGGAATATTGGTTATTTCGTTATTATTAAACTTTATTTTGCCTTCCTGCGGTTTAATCAAGCCACAGATGGTTCTTAAAGTAGTGCTTTTACCTGCACCATTTGCTCCGATTAAGGTGACAATTTTCCCAATGGGAACATTAAATGAAATTCCTTTTAAGGCATGTATGCCACCAAAAAAAACATTCAAATTATCAATCTTAAGCATAGTCTACATCCACCCCCAAATAAGCCTTGATGACTTCCGGATTACCTTGAATTTCTGCAGGATTTCCCTCTGCAATCGTAACTCCATAATCCATAACTAAAATCCTTCTACATATTCCCATGACTACCTTCATATCATGTTCTATTAAAAAAATGGTTAAATCGAAATCATCCTGGATTTTTTGAATAAAACCCATCAACTCTTTGGTTTCCTGAGGATTCATTCCGGCTGCCGGCTCATCTAAGAGCAATAACTTGGGTCCGGTAGCTAAAGCCCGGACAATCTCCAATTTCCTCTGCTGACCATAAGGAAGACTTCCTGCTTTCTCCAGTTTACAGTGTTCTAATTCTACCTTCTCTAATAATTCCATTGACTTATGATAAATACTTTCTTCTTCACGGACATAATTAGGAAATTTAAAAATGGCGGAGGTAAGGTTTGATTGTAAGTGAAGATGAAAACCAATCATGACATTGTCGATTACGGTCAGGTTATCCATAAGCCTCATATTCTGGAAAGTTCGGGCAATGCCTGCTTTGGCAATTTTGTCAGGTTTCATTCCCGTTATATCTCTATCTTGAAAATAAATCTTATTCATCGTTGGTGTATATATTCCAGTAATCATATTAAAGACGGTCGTCTTTCCCGCACCGTTTGGACCGATTAATCCAATGAGCTCTCCAGGGATAATTTTCAGCTTGAAATTATTCACTGCTGTCAAACCACCAAACTTCATAGTGATATTATCGATATTTAATAATTCCATTACTTAGTACTCCCTTCAGAAGATTTTTTATTTGTGGATAATTTGTTAAAAAAGTGAAAAAATCCTTCCCAGGAGAACTCAAATCCTCCCAATAATCCCTTTTGCTTGTACAGGATAATAATCAATAGTAAAACTGAGAAAGTGACCATCCTTAAACCAGGTATCGCAGGCATGGTAACTGGTCCAATTTGGAAACCTGCTTCTATGGGACGTAGATATTCCAGAAAGAAATTAAATAAAAAGGCGGCCAAAACTGTTCCGGTAATACTACCTAATCCGCCCATCACTACCACAATCAAAATATTAAAAGTCATGACAAACATAAATGCCTTTGGGTCTATGGTTGTTAGCAGACAGGCAAATAATCCTCCAGCAACCCCGGCAAAAAAAGCGCTAATGGTAAAAGACATGACTTTATGATAAGTCAAATTAATCCCAATAACCTCAGCAGCTATTTCATTTTCCCTGATTGCCATCAATGCTCTGCCATAACTGCTATCAATTAATCCTTTAATTATATAAATGGTAACAACAGCTACCCCTACTGACCACCAAAGATTAGTAAATTCCGGGATCCCTTTAATTCCCAATGCTCCATTGGTTATGTTGGGGAGATTATTGGCAATAATTCTAATAATTTCCGCAAAACCCAAAGTAGCTATGCCTAAATAATCCCCTTTCAGCCTTAATACGGGCAATCCGATTATTAATGCTGCAAATGCTGCAAATAATCCACTCAAGAATAGGGCAATGATAAAAGGAGCATGTATAACCGTGAATGGCCAGGCTAAAGGTTCAAGTATATAAATC
>DSEL01000145.1 GCA_011056645.1 Candidatus Atribacteria bacterium | reverse complement strand
CCCATATTTAGCATGATAAACTTAATCCAATAAAAAAATAATATAAAATGTCATTGAGAGCACCGCTTGCGGTGTGCGGCAATCTCAGATAGAGCAAGCATCTTTCCTGTCTACTAAAATGTAGGGGTTCGATTCATCGAACCCGTAAGGACCACTATTATGACCGTGATAGCTAATATCCAAAAAATAAC
This sequence comes from Candidatus Atribacteria bacterium, assembly GCA_011056645.1. Taxonomy (NCBI): domain Bacteria; kingdom Pseudomonadati; phylum Atribacterota; class Candidatus Phoenicimicrobiia; order Candidatus Pheonicimicrobiales; family Candidatus Phoenicimicrobiaceae; genus Candidatus Sediminicultor; species Candidatus Sediminicultor quartus. The sequence goes on along the minus strand of DSEL01000145.1, from coordinate 6,100 downwards.
TGATACTCAAATTACCGAATACCGGCCACTGGTAAAAAATATTGCTGGTAAATTTAAAAATTCCGGAGAACCCCTGGAGGACTTGGAACAGGTGGGTTATATAGGATTAATGAACGCCTTTCATCTTTACAATCCTGAAAGGGAAGTAAAATTCGAAACCTATGCTACCTGGCTTATCTCCGGTGAGATCAGACACTATATCCGGGACAAACACCAGCTAATAAAAGTACCGGAGTGGATGTTAAAATTAAATAAAAAAATTGACCAATTCATTATTTGTTACCAAAAAGAAAATAATAAAATTCCTTCCCTTTCTGAAATATCTGAAAAATTTAACCTGACCGAAGAAGGCATAAAAGAAATCCTAAAAGCTCGAGAGGCAGTTCAAATAGTCTCCCTTGACCAGGAGCAAAGAAAATATAGTTTTGACCACTATCCCCAAATAGAAAAAATAAAGAGTAAAAATTATGAAACCTTTAAACTGCCTATGGAAGATATTATTGCTTTAAAAAATACCTTAAGCAGATTAAAAAAATTACAGCAAAAAGTAATTTATTATATTTTTGAAAAAGATTTGACTCAAACCAAAATAGCCGGTAAACTGGGTATTTCTCAAAGACAAGTTTCCCGATTAAAAAATTCTGCCCTGAAAGAATTAAAAGAATGTATCAAAAATGATTAAGGTACAGGGGGAGCATTACTATGGAATTAAATGAATCTAAAGAAGTAACTGATCAACAGATATTAAAATTCAAACCGTTGGTAAAAAATATTGCCTACAAATTTATAAATTCCGGTGAGCCTTTAGAGGATTTGGAACAGCTGGGATATATAGGCTTGATCAATGCCATAAATCTTTACAATCAGCAAAGAAAAGTTAAATTTGAAACCTATGCTTCCTGGTTCATTTCCGGAGAAATAAGACATTATATTAGAGATAAACATCAGACCATTAGAATTCCTCATTGGATTACCGAATTAAATAAAAAAATTGATGAGTTTATTGTAGGATTTAAAGCAGAAACCAATAAAGTTCCTTCCCTAAAAAAAATTGCCCAGGAATTCAACCTTACCGAAGAGGGAGTCAAAGAGGTATTAAAAGCAAGGAATGTCGTGCATACGGTTTCTATCGATCAGGATAACCGTGATTATGATTGTAATGATTTTCCCAGATTAGAAAAAATAAAAAATGACCATTATAAAAGTTTTCATTTGCCTATAGAAGATTTAATTGCCTTAGAGCTTGCTTTAAATAAATTACATAACATACAACGTAAAGTAATTAATTATATTTTCATTAAAGACCTGACTCAAACTAAAACAGCCAAAAAATTGGCAATTTCCCAGCGGCAAGTTTCTCGAATAAAAGATGAAGCACTGAGATCATTAAAAGAAGAGCTGGAAGAAAATGTATCTTAAAGGGCGTGAATGAATAAAAAATAGAGGCTGATTGATAAAGCCTCCTGGAGTTTTGAATAATGCGCAGAAAAAAGGCGGTTGTAAAATATAAGGACGGTGAAATCCTAAAAGGTTGGGTTGAGGATTTTAAACTCGATGGAGAATCGTTTACTTTTTTCCCTCTTTTTGAATATAGCCAGAAAGAAAGTATGGAAATAAATTATGATTCTCTAAAAGCAGTATTCTTTGTAAAAGATTTTATAGGAGATAAAAATTATAAAAAAGTCAGAAACTTTGATATTGACCTGAAAATAACTCCCAGCCAACGTAAATTAATTGTTAATTTTGCAGACGGGGAACGTCTATACGGTACCAGCCACAACTATGGCCGATACAAAATAGGATTCTTCATGTATCCGATCGACCCCAAAGATAACAGTGAAAGAATATTTGTGGTCCATTCGGCAGTAGAGAGCATCCGTTTGATGAAAATCGAAATCTAAGAATACTAAAAATAAAGAAAGGAACAGACCAATGATTGCCAATAAAATTGTGGTGAAATACAAAGATGGAGAAATTATAAAAGGTTGGTCAACTGATTTTGGCCCCAATAAAGATATCTTTCATTTACACCCTCTTGAAGAGTACGGTAAAGATATAGTGGAAATAGAAATTTCTTCCCTTAAAGCAGTATTTTTTGTCAAGGATTATAAAGGAAATAAAAATTATAAAAAAGTAAGAACTTTTGAAGGCCAGTCAAAAGGAGTTCCTAGCCAGAGAAAAATAGTCATTATTTTTAGAGACGGCGAAAATTTCTACGGCACCACACATAGTTATAATCAGGAAAGAAAGGGATTTTATGTTTATCCGATTGACCCTAAAGACAATAATGATAGGGTTTTTGTTATTAATCCGGCAGTAAATAGTGTTAAATTACAAAAATTTAATAGCGAAGACTTCCAAATATACGTATACCAAAACTCATAAACTTTTCGTCATTATCCTTAGCAGGACAAGCGCCTCTGCAGTAATTTCTGCTTTCCTCCCCTTACTTTCGATTCATCGAACCCGTTTTTACTAACGAGTAATTTAATTGGTGCATTGGTGAATATAAGAAATTTTAATTTAATTTTTTACTTCTTGTCTAAAACCTTCCAAAATTGGGAATAATATAAGTAGCAAGGAAAATAAAGATATTTATAAAAAGTTGAAAAAGGCAAACTATCCGAAAGGACAGGACGCAAAGTTATGGGTCTAAGGTAATTGTTACCATGATTGCTATGGCTGCCAAGCTGCCGACTTTATTTTTGTCCCATTTTTATTTTCCTCCCTCTTAAGGAGGATGATTAAGACAGGGGTGAAAAGTAGGGTTCGATTCATCGGACCCGAGCAATTAAACAAATTCCTATTTACTTTTACAGTAACATATCATAAAGATTATGAAGGAAAATATAGGATAACGACCAGGAGGTGATTAATTCCGGGAATAATAAAAAAAATTGAAAAAGGTAAACTGCTCGAAAGGGTAGGGCACAAAGTCTAGGTCTAAGGCACTCGTGGCTATGACCGCTAAACTACCGATTTTTCAAAAGTATTTTTAATTATCAATTGAATGAGACCGGCAAACTGAACAATTAGGCAATTGAATAGTCTTATGTCTCTCATATTGTAATTTTCATTTAAAAAACTGACGACTAACGACTATTCACTAACGACTAATTTAACCGGTAGAATGGTCAACTAAATAAAAAAGGAGGAATTTAAAATGTATAGTTTTAGAAAAAGTAAAAAAGGTTTTACCCTGATTGAATTGATGGTCGTGGTAGCTATTATCGGTGTGTTGGTTTTACTTGGCCTGAGAGCTTATTCTTCTCAAAAAGAAAGAGCGATGAACTCCATTGTAAAAGCCAATGCTAGTACTATTCAAACCATGCTGGTAGGATACATGGGGGATATGGATATTCTTACTGATGAGAATATATCGGACTGCCTTGGACCTGTAACTCAAACCATGATAGAGAACATGGTAAATCCTTATGATAATTCCCATCAGGTATACCGTATTTCTGCAGGTGGTACGAGTGTATTTGAGACTACACCAACAGACAGTTATGGTCAAGTTGATGTCTTAAGAGTAGCACCCAATGTACTATATGTCAACGGCCGGGGTAAACGGAACGAACTGTTGTTGCTTCCTAATTCGTTACCGGCTAATAAATATTAATCAGTAGATTATAAGTTACTTAAAAAAAAGCCCTCTTTGAAAATTTAGAGGGCTTTTTTAATATTTAGATTAAATTTATTGTGTTTAATATTCAATTATTATATCAGCAATTAAGATTAAATTTTTTTCATCCATCGAGATAAAATAAATAGCTCAATAATTAAGAATAATTAATTTGATTAGGGTAGTTAAAAATGGATAAATATAAAATAGAAAATATTAATTTTTATCAAAAAATAACCTTAAATATGTTAAAATTATCGATTTTATTTACACCATTGGTGGCGAACAAATATGTGGATCGATACTTAATTAACCAGGAAACCTGGCTGAAATTATTCATAGTGCTTGGTGGCGGAATATACCTCATCAGTTTTTTAAGGGAAGAAAATATCACTTTTAAAAGAAATAAAATATCCTTACCCCTGGTATTATTATTTTTAATAGTAATATTTTCTTTTATTAAAAATGGATTTTCGATGAGCATTCTTCATGACGGCATTATTTTTTTAGCTTATTTTATTTTATATTTTTTAATCTTAAAAAATATAAAAAATCAATATCAGTTTAAATCATTTATCCAGCTATTTTTTCTCACTTCTTTTATTATCGCCCTTTATACTATTTTACATTATTATGATTTTATTTCCTATTTACAAGAATATGGAAAGGTTGCCTCTCTCATCGGTCAAAAGAACTGGATTTCTAATTATATAGCCTTAATTTTTCCCTTAATGTTTTCTTTTTATTTACTGGAAAAAGTGAAAAAGAAAAAAATGATCCACTTTATATCATTATCTTTTCTGTATACCGCTTTAATAATTTGCCAGAGCAGAGGGATATGGATTAGCCTAAGTCTTAGCTTGCTGTTCGGGGTGTTTCTTATTTTTAAATTTAATTCTTTCCATTTATTTAAAGAAAATAAGAAATGGCTTATTTTATTATTGATTAGTTTTATCATTATTACTCTTATTTATTCTATTGATAATCCTTTAAATATAAGCCCTCTTACTGTAACCCAGAGAGTTTTATCCACTTTTGAGGAGAAAGATCCTTCCATTAATACTCGCATTTTAATGTGGAGGGTTACCGGGCAGATGATAAAAGATAAACCTTTACTGGGAGGAGGGATAGGAAGTTTTAAGATAAATTATTTAGATTATCAAGCCGGGTTTTTAAAAGAACATCCGGAATATAATCAATATTGGACCAATGCCAAGGAAGCCCATAATGAATATTTGCAAATAGGGGCAGAGATAGGATTGTTTGGCCTGGGCATCATTTTACTACTAATATTAAAATTATATAGTTTATTCATAAATTTTCTGAAAAAAGAAACAGATAGTAAAAGAAAATTAATTTTCTGGGGTTTATTGATAGGTATGACTTCTTTTTTAATCCATAATCTTTTTACTTTTCCTTTGCACGTTCCCGCCCTGGGTTCTGCTTTTTTTGTTATCCTGGGTCTTAGTGCAGCATATATTAGAAATTATGATTTATCAGAGGAGAGAGATCAAGAAAAAGATAAAAATGATTTGATGAATGGAGAAAAGAAAAGGGTAAACCGTTCCCGACTACCACTTCTTTATACCATTTTGGTTTTACTTATTGTGTTAGTGCTGATAAATGACATAGTTGTGAGACCTTATTTAGCTGAAGTATATGCTTACCAGGGGGAAAAATATTTTGAAGATGATAATAATATAGAATCAGCCCTAAAATATACATCGGCTCATAAGTTAGACCCTTTTAACGGCAGGACATTGTTTAATTTAGGGGTCAACTATTATATCTTGATGATATATGGAGAGGCCGAAAAGATCTTTAAAGAATCAAAAAAATATTATAATGATAAAAATATTTATGGTAATTTAGGATTATGCTATATGAAGATGGGTGATTATCCACGAGCAGAAGAAGAATTTAAATATGCCATTTATCTTGATCCTCGATTTACCCAGGCCTATTCCGATTTGGGTCTTTTGTATTTTGAAAAAGAAAATTATGATGAATCTATTGATCAATGGAAAAAAATATTAGAAATTGAACCAAATTTTGCAGAAAATTATAGTGTTTTGGCTAATTTAGGGGTAATTTATGAGAAGAAGAAAATGCCGGATAAAGCATTGGAATATTTACTACAAGCTTTGCAATTAGTGCCTGAAGGTGATCCTATTGAAAAAGAAATAGAGGAAGAAATTAATAAGATTTATAAAAGCAAATTGTAAAAAATAGCTGTTAGTTAGCCATTATTATTTGCTCATTACTTTGCGGCTATATGCTGATTTTACTATATATTTATTACTGTAATTACATACTGGATATTTGATACTATATTACTCTCTCTCTAATTGGTAAATCGGTCAATTGGAAAATCGCTTGATTACATCATGTTGTATCTTGAATTTAATACTAACGACTATTCAATATTCACTAACGACTTGTACTATAACAATATCTAATAGATTAATAAAATAT
>DSEL01000144.1 GCA_011056645.1 Candidatus Atribacteria bacterium | reverse complement strand
GTATAGAGATAAGACAGAATATATGGCTGTCTAGATTCTTTAAAATATTTACAATAAAATACAGTGTCTAAGGGAGAGTTTGCGGGTTGACTTTTAACACAGTATCTACAGGTAGACACAAGTTCTACTCGTGCTAACGACTATTCACTATTCACTAACGACTATTCACTATTTCAAGACATTATAGACGCCGATGCCGACGGTAACAGTATCCAGGATAGTTCCTATATCAAATTCGGATAAAGGTTTTATCGGCAAGAATACTATATCTCTGGGCTGTAAGACAATATTCTGGTCCAATTCTCCGTCTTTTAATATTTTTACCAGATTTACTTCGATAACCTGTTCGTATTTTTCTCTTATCACTTTCACATCTTTTAAAGTAATAGTCTGCATCTTTAGTCCATCTTCATCCCGGGGGAAGCGACGAATGACTACACAGGATTTTAGGCGGGCATTAGCCGTGTAACCGCCTGCCAGAGTAAGGGCTTTTACTACGGTACATTCCTCTTTGATGGGATAAAGCCCCGGGCTTTTTACTTCTCCCAAAACATAGATATTATTTTCTAAAGATAAGGGCACAAAGAGAGAGTCTCCTGATTCCAGGGTAAAGTTCTGGGTAAGGTCATTTTGCAGAAAGAGCTTTTCCAGGTCAATGGGAATGATTTCATTGTTTAATTTCGTGATCAAGGCATTTTTAAGGTTTGCCTTCTCGGTGACACCTTTGCAGGCAGAGATGGCTTTTAGCACATCAACCTTTCCTTCCAAAGAGTAGAGGCCTGGAGAATTAACTTCTCCGGCAATCGATATGTTGGTAATGGTAAACGCCTTGGGGATATAAAGAGAGTCTCCTGACTCCAGAAGATAATTTTGGGTAAGGTCGTTTTGGAGAAGGAGCTTTTCCAGGTCTACAGAGATGGTGGTTTGATCATTTTTAATTATGGTGGCATTAACCAAACCTGCTTTGTCGGTAAGGCCGGAGGCAGCGGAGATGGCCTTTAGGACATCGACTCTGCCGGAGAGAGGATAAATACCGGGTGCCTTGACTTCTCCCAATACGGAGATGTTAATAGCGCCAAAATTTATGAGAGTAAGGCTGACCTGGTCTTTTCCCAGGGAAGTTAAAATCTTTTTTAGTTCATCGGCAATCTCTTCCCTTAATTCGATTAAGGTTTTTCCAGCGGCTTTTATTTGGCCGTTAAGGGGGAGAGAGATCATCCCATCAGGCTGAACGACGGTAGAAGTAGTAAGTTCGGGATATCCCCAGAGCTTTATTTCCAGGACATCATTTGGTCCAAGGACATAATAAGCAGGCGAATCTTCTGCGGTAGAAGATAAGAAAGTGAAAGCAAAAATGAGAGTAAAAAATAATAGAATAAAAAAAACAAAATTTAGTTCTTTCCGGTATCTATTTATCATCATATTACTCCTTTATTAAAATAGTTTGGTTGGGGTCAGGTCTCAACATTTGACATAAGCCGATCTTTATTAAACAGCTAGTGAGCTTATGTCAAATGTTGAGACCTGACCCCCATAAGTTTTTAGTTTCTAAAATTCATAATTTAATTCCATTTGAAAATAGGTGTTTTTTTCCTTCTCACCGACCATATTATCAATATTTTTAATATTATTCAGGGTTGCGCTTGCTGATAAGGCCCACTGGGGGGATATTTCGTAAGAAATTTCTGCTTGATAGGCCTGTTTTTTCTCTATTATACCAGAGAGAAAAATATTTTCATTAGCCATGATCGGGTCTGAGGGTAAAGGTAAACCTACCTGCCCTTCGCCATGGCGCTGATGGGTATAACTTAAAGAGAGATCAATTTTATCTGATAACTGATGGGTTAACTCCAGATAGAGCCGGTCAGCATCGGGTCCCAGGGTATCTCCTATATATTCACCCTGATAGAGATAATCCTGCCAGGGATGGGTGGAGTAATAAACATAGTTATTGATATGGGTGTATTCAATTCGAAAATCAGTATCGCCGATATCCAGAGGGTCAGCAAAATAGAGGCCGGCAAGATAACCGGTACGATTAGGGTAAGGATTGGTTTTCGGGGTAAGTATGAAGTCATCGGCCATAAATTCTCCATATAGTTTTATCCCCGGAGAGAAATTTAACTCCACATCGAGGCCTACATAAGAATTAATTTCGCTGGGTTGTCCCAGGACATCTGCTATCCACCGGGTTAGATAATAGGGGGGAATAAAAGGAAGTGGATTTAAAAACAGGGGGCTCGATTCCTGGGAAATAATGGCTGTTTCCGATAAGCCTAAGGTAAGGTAGTCAAAGGGTTTATATTCTAATCTCTGGCCGGTAAAGTACCGGTCTTCGCCCTTGAGGGGGTCAAGCAGAGAGAAAAATTTGGTAAAGTTAAGGCTGCCGTTTCCACCGCCAAAATCAGAGAGGTCTACTGTACCTGAATATTTTAACATATCGAAGGCTGGTGCGTTGGTCGATAGGACAAGATTACCTTGATACCCGGGACCCCACTTCATGGAATCTCTTCCTACCACTAAATCAAGGGCGGGAAATTCCAGACTGCTTAAGGACGGGAAAAACGGAGTATTGGAAGGGAGTCGGATTTCAAAGGAAGGAAGTGCTAAAGTAAGGTAAGCTTGATTCAGTTGATTGTTCAAAAGATGAGTTAAGTGCCTATCGAGGAGATAATCCATTTCAAGGGAATAATCCAAATAGAGGGCGCTGCTCTCAGAAAGGGCGGCAGATACTTTTACTCCCAGTTCGGAAAATAGCTTTGATTGATTACCCGGGTAAAGGAAATCAACTCTCTGGGTAAAATACGGATTAAACTCGAGGGTTGTTTTGATATTATCCAGCAGGATAGTTGTTTTATTTAATTTTACTATTTTTAAACCTTGTGATGATAGTTCATCATTTAATGCTATAATAAGTGCCTCCAATTTCTCAAGGTCCTGATCGGATAGAGTGGAAAGAGGAGTTTGGTTGGTTTGTATTTGATAGATTATTTCATCCAGGAGGATGGCCATATCTTTTCTGCTCATTTGAGGATTAAGGAGGCCGAGAGAAAGATTTGAAGAGCATGAAGAGCAGAATTTTTCGTGTTGTGCAAAATACTTTAAAGATTCGTAGAGCCCATTGTTTGACGGGTGTGCGTTGGGAGCGGGGGCGGCAGGGTCAGAGCTGAAGTCGGAGTTAGAGCTGGAGTTGGAAGTGGAGTTGGGGTCGGAGTTGGAGCGGGAGTCGGAGCTGGTGGTATCAGAATTTATAGAGATAACTTCTACATCGATAGAAGCTAATTCTTCTTGAAATTCCAGCACTAATTTCTCCATTAAAGCTAACTCCCAATCTTTGAATTCATTCTTTCCCTTTTGTATATTGAAAAGTGCGGTATCTATCAGGTGAGCAATTTCTATTCTGGTTAGTGGCAAGGTATTAGTGGCAACGGTATTATTTCCGGCAAAGGCGCGCAGAGTCTCGAGCCGGGAAATTGCGGAGTACACCCAGCTATCCAGTGGGACATAATTGAGTGGACTGGCTAAAATGTTTTGTGGGTGGATAACAAAAAAGACGATAACAACAATTAAAATAAACAAGAGATAGGAACAGGAACAGAAACAGGGAGCGGTTCTCTGTTTCTTATTAAACTTCTTTTCTTTTTTCACTATTTAATGTCCTCTTTTAGAATCATCTTTTAAGTTGCAAGATTATTCAGTCGAATGAATTAATGATTATATATTCGACGTATACATTAAAAAGTCCTGCTTTAGGAGTGAAAAATATTTAAATATTTTTCACTATTATATCGAATTGATTATGGAGTTTATTCTTTGCAGGATTGTGGATTTTGCGAGATGAACTTTTTGCTGGGCTTTTTGTTTAGAATCAGCATGGAAGGATAAATATAATTTAATTTTTGGTTCGGTTCCGGAAGGTCGCAGACAATACCAGGAACTATCGGAAAATATAAATTTTAAGACATTGGATGAGGGCAAGTCGAGTGGGGTAGTTTTTTTGGATTTTAAGTTGTAACTTTTACCAAGTAGAATATCATCTATCCGGATAATTTCCATCCCTTCAATCGGGAGAGCTTCTTTTCTAAAGACCTCCATAATCTCGGACATTTTCTTCTCCCCTTCCTCGCCTTCCAGATATATAGAATGCTGATCTTCTTCGTAGTAGCCGTATTTTTGGTAGAGATTATCCAAGACTTGTAGTAGATTGAGTTTATTTTTATAGTAATAGGCAGCCATCTCGGCAATTAACATGGCGGAGATTACGGCATCTTTGTCACGGACAAAATCTCCCGTTAGGTAGCCGATACTCTCTTCGTAACCGAAGAGGAATGATTTCTTTTCATTTTCTTCTACTATTTTTACCTGATGGCAAATAAATTTAAAACCAGTTAAGGTCTCGTAGGTGTCTATGTTGAAGCTGTCAGCAATTACTCTGGACATATCACTGGTCACGATGGTCTTTACAATAAAGCCGTTAGGAGGGAGCTGATTCAGCTCTTTTTTGCTGCTCAGGATATAGTGGAGAAGCAAGATGCCAGCCTGGTTGCCGTTTAGGACGGTATATTTAGTTGAGGGATTCTTTACCGCAAGGCCGATGCGGTCGGCATCAGGATCAGTGGCTATTAAAATTTCAGCATTTACCTGGCTGCCTAATTTTATGGCCAGCTCAAAAGCAGCAGGGTATTCGGGGTTAGGTGATTCCACGGTAGAAAAATCAGGATCAGGTTGGGTCTGTTCTTCTACCACAAAGACATAGGTAAATCCTCTTTCTTTTAATATTTTCCTTATGGGGATATTACCTGCCCCATGAAGGGGGGTATAGACTATTTTGATGGTTTTATCAATCTCTATTTGATCTTTATCTCTTATAGTAAGTTCTTTTACTTTCTGCAGATATACCTGGTCTATTTCCGGACCAATAATGTTGAATAGATTCTTCTGAATGGCAGTGGGGCGATCAAGTTTCTTAATCAGAGAATAATCTTTTATCCGATTGATGTGAGCGATTATTTTATCGGCAATCTCAGGAATTATCTGACCGCCATCGGGACCATAGACTTTATAGCCATTGTATTCCGGCGGATTGTGGCTGGCAGTAACCACTATTCCAGCTATGGCATGAAGATGGCGTACGGCAAAGGAAAGCTCAGGAGTAGGGCGGATATCCTCAAAAAGATAGGTTTTCAGGTTATAGGCATTAAGGACTAAGGCGATAGTCTCGGCAAATTCCCGGGATTTATGGCGGCAATCATAGGCAATGACTACACCTCGGTCGAGGTATTCCTGGGGATGCTGGGGATGAGGCTGTTTTTTTGCTTCTTGGATAAGATAGTAAGCCAGACCTTGAGTTGCCCGGGAAACAGTATAGATATTCATCCGATTGGTACCCATAGCAATTTTACCGCGCAGACCACCGGTACCGAATTCCAAATCTTTATAGAAACGGTCTTTAATTTCTTCTTCGTCACCGGCAAGAGCACGCAATTCTTCTTTAGCTTGCCGGTCAAAGAATTCATTTTCCAACCAGAAATTATATTTCTCAAGGTAATTCAATTTTAAAAACTCCTTTTATGAAAAGGGGACAGGCTACTTTTTCTACCATGTGAAACAATAAAATATTAAGTTTGTTACCACTTTTCAAGTTCTACTTTTTGGCCTACCACATGGTCTAAGGGTTGATTCTAAGCCAAGTTTTTTAGATATTTTTATCTTCCACTCTAATTCTCCATAGGGAGATTGGCGATCAACACTTTGACGTAGTTTGTTTAATTCATAATTAATTATAT
>DSEL01000143.1 GCA_011056645.1 Candidatus Atribacteria bacterium | reverse complement strand
TTTATAGATTATATAACATTCAGCTTATTCAAACTGATAAGTTTAAAGAAATTGCCCAACAGGAACACCTTGCTTCTTTTTCCATTGAGGGAGAAAGAGGTAATATCTATGATAGAAATTATAAAAAATTAGCAGTTAATGTAAATGTTCAATCTTTATTTGCCATCCCCCCTCTAGTCAAGAATCCTCAGGAAAGTGCCCAAAAAATATCCTCGATTTTAAATTTAAAAACAAAAGATGTGCTGAATAAATTAAATCAGCAAAAATCTTTTGTTTGGATAAAGAGGAAATTGAGCGACAAGGAAGTTACAGAGGTTAAAAAACTAAACTTGGAGGGAGTTAATTTTTTAGATGAGAGCAAGAGATATTACCCTAAGAATTCTTTAGCTTCTAACTTAATGGGATTTGTAGGGATAGATAATCAAGGATTGGAAGGTTTAGAGTCATTTTTTGACCAGGAATTGAAGGGATTACCCGGCTTGGTGGTTATGGAAAGAGATGCTTCAGGAGGCAAGGTACCGCTAAGTATCAAGGAACCAACTGCTCATATAGATGGAAATTCTATTGTATTGACCATTGATGAGGTTATCCAATTTATCACTGAAGAAGCCTTAAACAAAGCGTTTCAAGAATCTAAAGCTAAAGCGGGAATCGCTATTGTAGCTGTTCCCAAAACCGGAGAAATTTTGGCAATGGCAGTGAAACCTTCCTATGATCCCAACTATTTTAATCAATATCCTCGTGATCTTTGGAGGAATAGAGCAGTGACTGATTCCTATGAGCCTGGATCGACCTTTAAAGTTATTACTATATCAACCGCTCTGGAAGAAAAGGTAGTAAAAATGGATGATCAATTTTATTGCAGCGGGTCGACTAAGTATAATGGAAATATTTTTCATGATATACACCAACATAGCTCTCAAGATCTGACCGGAATAGTAAAAAATTCCTGTAATATAGGAGTCATTCAAGCTGGGACAAAATTGGAAGAAAATATATTTGAAAAGTCGATTAGAAGATTCGGATTTGGGGCGCTTACTGAAATAAGTTTACCAGGAGAAATAAGTGGTCTGGTAAGAAGCACAAAAGATTGGTCAAAAATTTCTCTGGCTTCTTTATCTATAGGGCAAGAAATCTCTGTAACTCCCCTTCAATTGATTATGGCTATATCGGCTATAGCCAATCGAGGAACTTTAATGAAACCGATGATAGTAAAGGAAATAATAGATTCTGACCAAAATAAGGTTAAAATAATTAAACCCAAACCGGTAAGACAGGTCGTATCTGTTGATACTGCTTTGACTATGACTAAAATATTAGAACAAGTAGTGAATGATGGAACCGGTACAAGAGCTAAACTTATGGGGTATCAGGCAGCGGGAAAAACTGGGACTGCTCAAAAATTCGATTTCTCTACCGGTAGATATTCTGAAGATAAATACAGCTCCTGGTTCGTGGGATATGCTCCTACAGATAATCCCCAGATATCCATCCTGGTCTTATTGGATGAACCCAAGGGGAGTTATTACGGTGGAACAGTATCTGCTCCGGTTTTCCAGGAGATTGCCTCTATGGTTCTTCCTTACTTATCTATTCCCACCGATGAAAAGTAGTATTAATTATTCGCCTATTACGCATATAGTAGTAGTATCTCATAATATATTGTGTGGAACATTGGTTTGGTGAAACTAGTCGATTGCTCGCTTTGATAGATAAGAAAAAATATAGAGCTGGAGGACAGTAAGAGGACAGTAAATAGAAT
>DSEL01000142.1 GCA_011056645.1 Candidatus Atribacteria bacterium | reverse complement strand
GAAGAAATTATTTTTAAAGATAACACTTTACACCTGGAAATAAAATCTGCGGGAATTATTTATGAAGGGAAGGCAGGTGAAAATTTTTCAGTTGTTGAGGGAGAATTGAAACAATCCGGACAGGTTTTCCCCCTTACGGTGAAGCGGATTAATGAAACAATGGAAATCCTTAGACCTCAGGAACCCAAAAAACCATATCCTTATATTGAAAGACAAGTAGAATATACCAACTTAAAAGCTGGAGTAAAAATTGTTGGTACACTGACCTTGCCCTCTGACCAGGGTCCTTTTCCAACGGTATTATTAGTAAGCGGTTCCGGACCTCAGGATCGAAATGAAACAGTATTTGGGCATCGTCCTTTCCTGGTATTAGCAGATTATCTGACTCGTCAGGGTATTGCAGTTCTCAGGGTAGATGATCGGGGAGTGGGAGAATCTACCGGGGACTTTTCTCAGGCTACATCTGAAGATTTTTCTTCCGATGTGTTAACAGGGGTGGAATATCTTAAAACCTGCAAGGAAATAGATCTCAATAAAATAGGTCTTATCGGGCATAGCGAAGGTGGTATTATTGCCCCAATGGTTGCTGTAGAATCTTCAGATATTGCTTTTATAGTAATGATGGCGGGAACAGGGTTAACCGGGGAAGAAATTTCATATTTACAGGGTGCTTTGATTTCCAGAGCCATGGGGATTAGCGAAGAAGACATTGACAAGAATCGTCAGTTTAATGAAAAGATATTTTCCCTCATTAAGGAGGAAAGGGACAAGAAAACTACCGAAGAAAAACTTCGTCAGATGTTTGTGGCTAATTGGGCAGAATTAAGCGAGGAAGAAAAAAAAGCGATAGATAATCTGGAAGTTTACCTTGAAGCCCAGGTTCAGAGCTTATTATCTCCCTGGATTAAGTTTTTCCTGACTTATGATCCCAAACCAACCTTGAGTAAAGTAAGGTGTCCGGTACTGGCTATCAACGGGGAGAAAGATTTACAAGTTCCTCCCCAAGAGAATCTAAGTGCTATTGAAGCAGCTCTTGTCGCCGGAGGAAACAAAAATTTTACGGTCAAAGAATTACCCGGCCTTAATCATCTTTTTCAAACTTCTCAAACGGGATTGCCTGCTGAATATGCAAAGATTGAAGAAACGATTTCGCCAGAAGTGTTAAAAATAATAGGAGATTGGATTTTGGAACAAACCCGAGACAAATAATGGGGTAGCTTATTTTGTTATACCATATTGCCAAATGGATTGGTTGGATTATTTTTAAATTAATTTTCCGGCTAAAAGTAACCGGTCGTGGGAGTATACCTAAGAAAATACCGTTTATTATAGTGGCTAATCATTCAAGTTTGTTAGACCCGATTGTCCTGGGAGTATCAATTAAGCCCAGAGTAATTTTTGTCGCTGCAGCCTATCTTTTCAAAATAGGTTGGCTTGGCTATCTATTAAGAAAATTTGATTCTATCCCGGTGCAAAAAGAGAATGATATTAAGGCTATAAAACAATCTTTGAAAATATTGGAAAAAGGCGGAGTTTTGGGAATTTTTCCCGAAGGAGGCATTGACCGCCAAAAGAATAATTTACCCGTTAGGGGAGGAGCCGCCTATCTGGCTGTCAAAATAGGAGTACCCATTATACCTATAAGAATCAAAGGAACAGATAAAGTTTTACCGAGGGGAGCAAAATTTATAGAAAGCTTAAACAAAATTAAAGTGGAAATCAAGAAACCAATTTTCTGTTCAAATAAAATTAATAAAAATAGGGAAATGATTAATCGGCTGGTAGAATCTTATTCCAAAGAGATATACCAATAGGAATATATTTTCTATTTTCATTAAGGAGGAGAATAAGACATATGAATAAAATTTATTTAAAAGAAAAAATAGAAATTTTGAATAGCCCAAAGTTTATCTTTGTGATAGTTTTATTTATCTTGTTCATTGTTTTAGCCAGCATTCTTTTATTAATCTGGTGGCCGGTAAAACCATCGTTTGCGGAAATAACCAATTCCTGGATTTCCTTAATAATGGTCTATTTAGTTCTCAGCGTAGCATTATTTGAAAAGCCTATTTATAAGTTATTTGAAGAATTTATTATGGCTAAAAAATCAAGAAAACAAGATTCTCAACAATCAAAGCAAGAGCAATTTCTCGGTTTGGTTTCAGATATTAATATTAGCGATTTTATTCCTTCTTATGATTTTGAAGGGGAGAATATAATTAAAAAAGAGAATCAGAATATAGATACTGTTATATTAAAAGAAGAAGAAATGACCAAGCATATACGAAAACTGCACCAAGAAAATACTAAATGGCGATTTCTCTATGCCGATACTTATCTGGTCTTATACGCCAAATATGTTTTATTCTGGTTTAATAAATCTAAATCGGTAAACCGAGAAGAATACGATAATATATGGCAGTCCAAAATATCCGAAAGCAAAGAACGACAGGCTATATTAAATGCCCTTCTTGATTTAGAATTTATTAGAAGAGAGAAAGGAGACGATTTTTCTATTACTGATTTAGGATTAGCCTACATAAATTACCTGAAAGAAATAGATAGATCAAAGGATGTGTCAAGTGGACGGTTCTCTTGACAATGTAAATGTAAAAGAAGGTTAAATGACTCAATTGATTAAAAATAAAATCTAAGCATGGTTAAATTTGATATAATTTAACCTGATATTGAATGAACTTAAAATTGATTTAAAAATATTTAAAAAGGGGGAAGTATGGCTAAAAGAATTAAAAGCGCATGTGTATATGGTATCGGGGGTGTCGGTGGATATTTTGGTGGCAAAATAGCTTATCAGATTAATAAGGATAACCTTGCTCTACAGGTATATTTTATAGGTCGAGGGGAACATCTAAAAGCAGTGCAGCAGCACGGTCTAAATCTGATCACTGATAAAGGGGAATTTCTTTGTTTTCCACGTATTACTACCGATAATATAAGGCATATTCCTACCCCGGATTTATACTTGTTATGTGTAAAGGGATATGATTTGGATAATGCTGTTACTTCAATCTCAAAAAATATTTCTGCTGACACTATCATCCTTCCCTTACTTAACGGAGTTGATATCTACGAACGTATACGAAACAATTTGCAAGAAGCAATAGTCTCACCTGCTTCTGTTTATGTTTCCTCCAGTATCGAAAAACCAGGCAGCATAAGACAAAAAGGTCCTGCAGGACATATCGTATTTGGTAAAGATCCGAAATACTTAAACTATAATTATCAGTATCTTATTGAATTCTTTAATGAAATGGGGATTAGCAACGCCTGGTACGATAATCCCTATCCGGCTATATGGAATAAATATATATTTATCACCGCCTTTAGCTTAATGACTGCCTATTCCGGAAAAACAATAGGTGGAGTACTTGCCGATAGTAAGCTAAGAAGCATGACGGAAAATATCATGGAAGAAGTAATGTCTGTGGGAAAAGCAAAAAACATAGATTTTGAGCAAGATATAGTAAATAAAAATATACAAAAAGCCCAAGCCTTCCCCTACGAAACCAAGACTTCCTTTCAAAGGGATTATGAAAAAGGGAAAACCAGGCATGAAGGAGATATATTAGGAGGAACTTTAGTTCGCTTGGCTAAAGAACATCATGTTCTAATTCCTACAATTAGCAAAGTGTACGGAGAACTGATTGTACTATAAAATTTGAATGTGCCTTTATATAGGGGAGGAAATAAATGTTACAAGAATTAATCCAAAATGGTTATGGAATTAAAGAAGACCTAAATTGTGCAGAAACTATTTTATATGGCGCTAATCAAGTTTATCATCTTAATCTAAAAGCGGATTCTCTTAAACTTGCTGCTGCCTTTGGTGGGGGAATGGCTATCGAAAGTGTATGTGGTGTATTGACCGCATCTCTTATGGTTTTAGGGAAGCTCTTTGTCCCGGATATTGCTCATAAACATCCGGAAATTAAAGAATTGAGTAAAGAACTATTTGATGCTTTTAAGCAAGAAATGGGCGATATCCTTTGCAAGCCTTTAAAAGACAATTACCGAACAGAAGAAAAAAAATGTAGAGAAGTTATTTTAAAAGCAGCAGAAATTTTAGATAAGATAATCATGAAAGAACTAAATAAAAGAAAAGGCTAATTAATCTTAATATAGGAAGTTAAAGAGTAGTTATCTTCAAAAATGACCCTCTTTTTTTACCCTTCTTCCGGAATAAAGGGAGAAGGAGCAGGTTGAATAGTGTCTTTATACTCATGAATAACTTGCTTTTTCCATTCTCCCTGAAAGTAAAAGAAGAGGGCTATAATGGCAGCTATTACATTACTTAAAGCCATTCCCCACCATATTCCGGTAGAACCAAATTGAACGCCGAGGAAGTAAGCGAGCGGGATTCTCAGTCCCCAAAGTCTTACCATATCCACAATCATAGGTTGAACATTATGACCGGATCCTCTAAATAGCGCCATAATTGCTCCGACCAAACCAAAAAAGGGGATGCCCAAAGTGAAGATGGTGAGAAAATGAATCCCTTCAGCAATAATATCCGGACGATTGGGAATAAATAGCATAAACAGAGGAACTTTTAAAGCAAAGACCAGAGCAGCTTCCAACAAAGTAATAAGAAATACTACCCGAAGACTTTTTCGGGCGATTTCTTCTACTCGATTAATAAGGTTTGCCCCTAAATTCTGGCCAATTAAGGTTATAATACCTGTTCCCAAGCCATCTACCACAATAAAAATGATGCTAATTAGTTTATCTCCTACACCATAAGCAGCAATCACTGTTTCTGGATTATTTACTCTACCGATAATAGCCATGACCAACCCGAATCCAAAGGCAGTTGTAGAGTAACCTATAGCTGCCGGCAGTCCTATTTTGAAGATTTTTTTCAGCCATTTCCAAACCGGAATTAGACTATTTGTAGTAATTTTTATTCCTTTTGTTCCTCTAAATAGAAGATAGATAGAAATAGAGGCAGCTATGCCTTGACATATGACTGTAGCCAGTGCGGCTCCCAGTACACCCAAGTAAGGAAAACGCCACCACCCAAAAATTAAAAAAGGATCAAGTATAACATTTAATGTAACGGTGAAGAGATTGATATACATTGGAGTTATAGTATCACCCTTTGCGGAGAGAATGCTTTGAAAAGTGAAAGCTACAAAAATAAAGGGCATTCCCCAGAAGATTAGCTGCATATAGGTTATCGCTGTTCTGGTGACGGTGGCTGATTTAGTAATAAGAGGAACCAGATAAGGGGTTAACATAAATCCAAAAATAGCAATAATTAATCCAAATAAAAGGGAAAGAGAAAGCATTTGACTGGCTATTATATTGGCATTTCTCTTTTCCTTTGCTCCGGTATATTGAGAAACGAGCGCCATACCGGCTATTCCGAACCCGAAAGAGAAAGAAATGAGAAACCAGATAACCGGCCAGGAGATCTGTAATCCGGCGACTGCCTCTCCGCTTTCACTGGGAGGAAGATGACCCAGCCAGAAGGTATCAGCGAGATGATATAAGGTAAGTAAAAATTGGGAGATCATCACCGGAAAGCTCAATAAAAACATCACTTTTAAAGGATCAGCGGTTAAAATTTCTTCGGAGGTGAATTTTCTCATTTGCTTTCCTCTTTAGGGATAATAAGTTATAATATAACAATTTTTGTTCTATTATACAATTTCTATCTCAATATGTTTTCCTTCTTCTTCATCCTCTACATCCACAATTTTTCCGATAAATTCCGGATCGTTCATTGCCTTATTAAGCTCTTCCATATCAATGGGTATTTTTTCTCCGCCAACATCCACGGTGTTCTTGCCTATTTTACTGGCAATATTTAAACCCCAATTAATTAATCCGAAGGGAAGGGTAACATTTACCTGTGGTTTATCACCTTTGGTGACGTGAATTTTTAGAAATCTTTTTCTTTTGGTGGAAGGAATATTGTCTTCTATTTTTTTTGATTCCCTTAAAGCGTCCAATAATTCTGTGGCTTCCTCATTGGTTATTTTCTTTTCTTCCAGCATTTTTAATACTTTTTTAATTTCTTCTTTCATTTTTAAAACTCCTTTTTTTATTATTCTGCTTCTTTCACTAATTTTACTGCCTCAGCAACGGTAATTTCTCCTCTTTCCAGAGTAGCTAAAATTTCTTTTTCTTTCAGTCCTTCACTTTCATCAAGTAATCCCAAAGTAATTAACAATTTATCCAGGCGATTTTTTACGGTAGGGTAAGAGATATTCATCCTTTCTTGAACTTCTTTAATATTTCCTCTTGAGCGAAGAAAAATAATTAAAAACTTACTGTCTTCATCAG
>DSEL01000141.1 GCA_011056645.1 Candidatus Atribacteria bacterium | reverse complement strand
GGCTACTTTTACCATATAATGGTAAAAGTAGCCTGTCCCCTTTTTATTCTATGTATAAAGATTGGAGGATTTCTTTGGTTTTTGTGTTCTGGACAAATATTACAAAGTGTGAAGTATCTTTTCCTACATCAACCTCGGAGTTCGGAGCAAGGGGTATTTCGGGAAAAAATTTAAAATTAAAAGTGTCTCCGGGTTTAAATGGGGGTATATCTTGAAAAGGAAATATGTCCTGTATATAGAAATACAGGCCGGGTTCGTCCCCTTCCTTTCCTGCCATTCCGCACACTGCTAAATTTTTTAGGGATTTATCACTTATATTTTTTACTGTGCCTTCAATAATTATTTCGCTTAATTCTTCGTTCTTTCCTCTCTCTCCTTGAGGGAGAGGGTTAGGGTGAGGGATTTTAACCGCAGAGAACTCAAGAAGGGATAACCGGATAAGTTCCTTATCAATGGCAGCTTTATAACATTCATAATTTTCTTCAACGCAGTCACAAGCCAGACCTTGAAGTCTTTTAGTCAAACCATCTATAAATACATCAGGGGTTCCCTTTTTTCCATTGCCTACATACCAGTCATAGCGGGTATTAGTTTCAGGGGTATCGTACCCATCTCCCCAGAGATGCTCCTGTACCAGAATAAGTTTAGTTGTGCCGTATTCCCAGGCCAAATCTTCCAGGCAGAATTCAGCAGTGGGACAGGAAGTACAAGCTTCTTGAATAAAAAGTTCGACTAACACAGGATGGGAAATGGTCTTTACGGCAGAATCCTTATCTTGCGCAAAGATTCGAGGAATAAAGAAATCATTACAAGAAAGGATAAGTAAAAATATTATTAAAAGCATAATTGTAAATATTTTTTCTCTCATTTTTAGCGAATAAATCCTTTCATTTTATCAGATCTGTATTACTACCTAATTAGTTAGATGGGGGACTAACTGTTTCCGTTGCTGGAGCTTTGAGTTTTTCTTGAGCAATTTTTTGTATCATTTCTTGTGCATTTTTCGCCATTTGACTATCCGGTGCAAGTTCTATTACTTTTTGTAATTCCCGGAGAGCCTCTTCTAAACTGTTCTGCTGTAAATAAACACTGGCTAGACCGTAATGAAAATTTACAAAATTATTGTCTATCTCTAAAGCATTTCTAAAAACAGCCTCCGCCTGTTGGTATTTTTTTTGATGAAAATAGATTGAACCCAATTGGCTATATAAAGGAAGCATGGATTTTTCATTCTTCTGATAAGAAATAGCTTGTTTATATTTGATTGCCGCTTTATCCAATAATTCTTGTTTAAGATAGAGAGAAGCTAAGTCTTTAGGTAAATCAGGGTGGTCAACATATCTCTCGGCTTTCTCGAAATATTCTAATGCCAAGGTATTAATTCCTTTACTTTGTAAAATTTTTCCCATCTGATAATGTATTTCACCCAGATAAGGATCCCACTTTAATGCTTGGTTATACATTTTAATGGCCTGGTTTAAATCTTTATTCTCTTCCATTTCTTTATTACCATAATACCAATAAGTTCGAGCAATAAAGGGACGAGATACAGTTAAACAAAGAAAGGTGGTTAAAAAAATAATAATTATAAACAAAAGAGGCTGAAAACGAGAGATTTGGTTTAAATCTTTCTTGGAAGTAGGTATTTCTTCTCTATCTGTTTCACTTTTAACCATTACAATAGTAAGCGCTATAGCCAGCCAGAAAAGAATAATAGTAGCTGACAAGTGCAAGGGAAAACCAAATATACTATCAATCAGCACTGCAGTCACCGCCCCCATTAATCCAATGATCATCCCCTGTTTATAGCGGTTTTTTACTCTTTTTATAAATCTTAATCCGTAATTAAAATAGCTTATGATAAGCCAAATAAATATTCCCAGACCGACTATTCCCACTTCTGCCCAAAGTTGAAGATATTCATTGTGAGTTTTATCGGCAAATACATAGGGATAAATAGAACGATTCTGTCCTTGTTCCAAGAATCTTGCTTGATATCTTAAAGAATTATATTTATAGGTTCCAATTCCAGAACCGATTAAAGGATGATCTTTGATCATAAGGGCAGTAAATTTCCAGTTAGATATTCTACTACTTATAGAAAAACTTTCACTCATCTGAGATAATGAAATCCTGCTTTTAATGGTGGAGATAATAGTACCTGATTTGTTTAGGGGTGTAGGGATGACAAATAAAAGAGTGATTATAATGATCGCGACCAAGATAATTATAAAGAGCTTTTTATTCTCTGCAATAAAAGACTTGCCTTGCAGGGTGATAAAAAGGATGATCATAAAAACTAAAGAAATCCCACAACCAAGATAGGCACTACGAGTAAAGGTGACTACAAGGGTAGTCCCCATTACTAGAATAGCAAGGAATAGTAAGGTTTTTTTAAATTTATTTCGGCAAGCAAAGAAGAGGGAAACGGCAATAGGCAAAGGAACAATTAAATATTCGGCAAAAAAATTCACGTTACCAAAAAGCCCAAAAACTTGCTGCCTTCCTATATTACGAATCCAGAAAGAAAAATCTATCCCTCTATATTGTAAGAGACCATAAATACCGAATAAGCCGCCAATAATGAGGGTAATTGCAAGAATGCGGTTAACCTGTTCTTCCCGATTTAGATTATTGACTACAATAAAATACAATAAGGGACCGGCTAAAAATAGAGGCAATTCCTTTAAACTGATAAAAAAATTATTAGACCAGATAAGGGATAGAACGCAAATAGCCATAAAACTTACTATAGGAAAATTGAGAGGTGTAGAAGTAAATTTAAATTTTTCCTTGTTTATCATCTCAAGTCCCCAAAACATTAAAGCTAACAATAGCAAAATTTGCATCATTGCTTCCTTGGGAGGGACAAAGAGAGTAATACAACGAGGGTAAAAGACTAAGGGAACCAAAACAACTAAAGCAATGATTGATGTTTCAATTGCTTTTAGGTAGGTTGATTGATTATATTTTGCTAAAGTTAATTCTTCTTGTTTCATCGATAATTGCTCCAATAAATAGTATTTAGTCATTAGTATTTAGTAGGATAGGCGTCTCGTCTGTTTATTTAAATGTAGGGGTCGGATTCATCGAGCCCGTAATACCGGGTCGGATGAATCCGACCCCTTGTACGATAAGAATATCTAAATTATCAACTAAATATGTTAGTATGATACTGGAAGAGTTTGTAGTTG
>DSEL01000140.1 GCA_011056645.1 Candidatus Atribacteria bacterium | reverse complement strand
TTTTCTGCTTCAAGAACCAAAGGTGCATGATACGAATTAAATAAGGATAACATTTCATATAATCAATGGCATGGCCGGAAGCTATAACACGCTTTATTCTCGGTTCAAAAGCGGCAGCACGTATACATAGCCACCCTCCCATTGATAGTCCGAAGAGAGTTACGTTTTTCAAATTAAAATAATCAAGGACGGCTTTTATAGGTTTTTCCCATTCAATATCAAAAGCAAGCCCATATTTTCTTAGGGCAGCGCCTTGCCCGGGACCTTCAAAACCGATGACTTCATAACCATTACCAGCTAAAAATTTCATTATGAAATACCACTCTTCCAGGAAAGAATCGAATCCTCCATGTATAACAATCGTACCAAGTTTTTTACTTACAGGAGGTATCCTCATGGACGGGAGAAAGCCCGATTTATATGGTATTTTGATTT
This sequence comes from Candidatus Atribacteria bacterium, assembly GCA_011056645.1. Lineage (NCBI taxonomy): Bacteria > Pseudomonadati > Atribacterota > Candidatus Phoenicimicrobiia > Candidatus Pheonicimicrobiales > Candidatus Phoenicimicrobiaceae > Candidatus Sediminicultor > Candidatus Sediminicultor quartus. The sequence continues at coordinate 2,984 of DSEL01000140.1, read as the reverse complement.
GTTCTATTTCATCTTCTTTAAAAGCTGATTGGAAATATTCGCAAAATTTGTTATAGAAGAATTCTTTTTCGCCAGAGTCATCAAAGGTATAAAATTCAGCCGCACGATAATAAAAGGCTGCATTCATAAGACGATTCTCTGAAACAGCCTTCTCTGCAAGTTTCACCATCTCGGTTTTCCAATCTTTAAATGTTTCAATTTTTTTCCCTGCTTCTTCAATATCCTCAAATTTTGTAAACCCTAATGAGTAACCACGATTAAGCTGAAAATTAAATACTTGCTTTTTATGAAACTTAAAGTACCCAACAGGAAAAAATGTCTTCTGATAATTTATCTTTATCATAACGATTTCCTCTCAAGTTTAATTTTTAGTATGGTTAACTTCATATAACGTTTTGCAGGTTGGCAAAGTCGCACGACCACAGGGAGTACGATTTGAGCGGAGAGTAAAGTAAAACCGGCAATCTGCTGTTACACGAAGTTTAGCGCGCGAACAATTCAACCGGAATAAGGACATCGATTTTCAAGCTTCCCATGTTTCATTAGTAGGATAAGACTGAAAATACTGGCAGCAAGCAAAATTGTGTCCTTAAAAGTCTTGGTCTTTTCCAATTTTTCTACATCTTAATATTAATAAGACAAAAGACATAAAAATTCTTCTTTTTTTATAAAAGGCCTTAAGTAATAAAAACTCTTTAGCAAAAACCAAAAAGGTTTATAGTTAAATTATTTTAGAGTGTATTTTGATTAATAGTTTCCTTCCTTTATGAAACATAAGAAAAAGTTACCGAATTATTGACCATTAACAACCGCCTCCGTAAAATTCCCTGACAATCTTAACTAATTTCAGCTATTTAAAGGTAAAACCTTTTTTCCGGAAGAGCTTTAAACAAGCATCTACAACCTGGGGATCATAGAGGGTGCCTTTGTTTTGAGAGATCTCCTCCAGGGCTTTATCGATACCTAATGCTGGGCGGTAGGGACGGTGAGAGGACATGGCTTCTACCACATCGGCTACTCCTAAGATCCTTGCTTCAATTAAAATACTTTCACCTGATAGACCCGAAGGATACCCGGAGCCATTCATTCTTTCATGATGTTGAAGCACAATTTCTTTAATCGGCCAGGGAAATTGTGTTGTCTTCAAGATATCATAACCAATTTGGGGGTGATTTTTTATTAGATTGAATTCAAGGTCAGTTATCCTCCCTGGTTTACTAAGAATTTCACTCGGTATGCTAATTTTACCTAAATCATGAATAAGCCCTGCTATCTTGGTTCCTTCAATCTGTTCTTCCGAAAGGTTCATTTCTTGAGCTATGGCACAACTCAAAATAGACACCTGCCGTTGGTGGCCGGCGGTATAAGGGTCTTTCGCTTCCACCATTAAGGTAGTGAGTTCGACACTTCCTTCCATAGCTTGACGCAAATCACGCAGGTTCTGTTTAATTTCATCTTCTGACCGTTGACGCTTAATGATTCCCGCTAGCACATCAGCCACTGCACAAAGAAATTCTTCTTCTTTTTTATTTTGTTTATGTTTTTCTTCAATATACATATTAATTACCCCGACTACCTTGCCAGCAGTTCGAATAGGAACACAATAGTGGCCGTGTGGGGACATTCCTTGGTATTGATTCTCGTGACGGCTATCAACGCAATCAGCGAACTCAACCTGACCGGATGATGCTGCTCTACCACAAAGACAGTGACCAAAGGAAATCTCTTTGCATGTCTTTAATAGTTGGGGAGAAAATCCGTAATGAGCCTTCATCACCAAGAACCCCGGATTATCTTCAACTAAAAAAATACTCCCCTTGCTTTTTAGCTCAAGCCAGGGAATAGACATTATGTGATCTAATATAAGCTGGAGTTGCTTTTCAAGTGAAATATCCAATAAGGAAATATTTAATAATTTACTGAGCACAGCTTGAGTCTGGTAACTGGAGAGCAGTTTCTCTTGCGCCTGTTTTCTCTCTGTAATGTCATGAGTCATATGAAAAAAAACTGCTCGATGATTAGAGGTCTTAAGTCCGGTCGGGTAAATTCCTGATGATACCCATCGTCCGGATTTGGGTTCAATAAACTCCCGCTCCACAGCGCATCCTTTTTTCACGGATTCCTCCAAGGGACAACCTGCGAAGGGTCCGTCTAATCCATGCATTGCTTTTGGGCAATACTCGCCAATTAACTGATCAGGGTCTCCGCTAAATATTTTTTTAACCGCATGATTAGCCAGAAGGATATGATGATCTTCATCAACTAACATAACATAGAAAGGCAGGCTATTTATAATGTTTATTAGATTTGAGCTTATCATGGGATCTATGGTTCGTTTTTCTTCTTGAATTTCAATTTTTTTTCTCATCTTACTCCTTATAGTATTCTTTACTTGCTGGTTTACCTCTTTAATCCTTCCGGATTTAATCTACTCTTTTATGATCTCCATCCCCTTGTCTTCCAAGACAACCTCTTGATATTGGATATTTTTTATTATTATTTTATTTTATCTTTCTCTTCTCTTCATACATCTTCTGGTCGGCTATCCGGATTAGTTCATCAATGGTGAGAGGAGCATCAGGATCATATTCCGAAAAGCCTATACTAAGGTCTATCTTATAGGATGCCTTTAGGGTGTGATTTAATTGAGATAAATTCAGGTCTAATCTTTCTTTGATCAAAAGAGAATCTTGCAAGGAACTATTGGGGAATATTAGCAAGAATTCATCTCCTCCCATACGACAGATGATATCCACTTCCCGTAGGGTAGATTTAAAAAGATTAGTTACTTCTTTTAAAACCTTATCCCCTTCATTATGCCCAAAGATATCGTTAATTGATTTAAATTTATCTATATCCAGAAAAGCCAGCAAAAGGTGAGATTTGCTACGATGGGATAGTTTCATCTGTCTATCTAGCAGCTCCAGACCATATCTCCGGTTATAACAGCCGGTTAAGGAGTCGATCCGGGCAAGGTCTTTCAG
>DSEL01000139.1 GCA_011056645.1 Candidatus Atribacteria bacterium | reverse complement strand
TTACAATTTTTTTTTGTTCGAGCCTATCCAGGATTCCTGATACAGTACTGTCAGATAATCCTAGGATTATCTGACAGTACTGTATCAGGAATCCTGGATAGGCTCGAACAAAAAAAAATTGTAAAACGTGAGCGCACTAAAGATGACCGAAGAGTGGTAAAAATATCTTTAACCGGGAAGAGTCAGAAATTTTGCAATGACTTTCGCCAAAAAAAAGAAGAATATTTTACCCAGATGCTTAAAAAACTTTCAGAGCAGGAAACAAAAGATATCATCAAAGGGTTGGAAATTCTTAACCTTGCACTCGCTAATGACGAACACCAGATACAATAAATATTAAATTACCACATCCGAAACAATGTCTTTAAAGAAATAGTAATAGGAGATAATTCATGAAACAGATGACTGCCAGATTGGGAGAAGAAAAAATAAGTAAACTTTTACTAAATTTATCTGTACCGGCAACTGTTGGCATGTTTGTAAATGCTTTATACAACCTGGTTGATACTATCTTTGTGGGAAGAGGCGTAGGAGCTATCGCCATTGGGGGATTGACCGTTGCCTTTCCTATTCAAATGGTCATTATGGCTTTTGCCATGATGATAGGAATTGGTGCGGCCTCCGCCATATCAAGGAGTTTAGGGGAAAAGAATATAGAAAGAGCAGATTATGTTGCCGGTAATTCCTTTCTTTGTGTAATTATTTCGAGTGCAATAATTTCTACCCTTGGTCTTATCTTTACCGAACCAATATTAAGAATTTTCGGTTCAACAGAAACTATCTTGCCTTATGCTAAAGATTATATCACTATCATACTCTGGGGTAGTATTTTCTTTTCCTTTGGTATGTCTTCTAATAACTTAATTAGAGCTGAGGGTAATGCTAAAGTAGCTATGGCCACCATGCTCATCGGAGCAATATTAAACATAATCTTAGACCCCATATTTATATTTATTTTTAAATTAGGGGTTAAAGGTGCTGCCCTGGCAACTATTATTTCTCAATTTATTTCTTTCCTTTACATATTAACCTATTTATACAGTGGTAAAAGTTCATTAAAAATAAAACTACACCATCTAAAACCTAAGATAAATATAATAAAAGAAATATTTGCCGTAGGATCTGCTGCTTTTTCCAGACAAATTAGTGGGAGTGTAGTAGCCATCGTGGTAAATAACTCTCTGAGGGTTTTTGGTGGAGATATAGCCTTGATAATTGTTGGTATACTTCACCGGGTTACTATGTTTGTGTTTATGCCCCTATTTGGAGTGATACAAGGAATGCAGCCTATAGTAGGATTTAATTATGGAGCAAAAAAACTTGATAGAGTAAAAGAAGCTGTTAAATTATCACTTATTACTACTATCGTTATTGCAACTTTTGGTTGGTTAATCATTGAATTTTTCCCTTTTACAGTTATAAGTATGTTTACCCGAGATGCAGAAATAGTCGAAAAAGGTAGCTCTATAATGAGAATAGTAATCTCTATGATACCGATAATCGGCATACAGATAGTAGGAGCTGCCCTATTTCAATCATTGGGAAAAGCAGTTCCTTCATTAATATTATCTTTACTTAGACAGGTTCTACTATTTATCCCTTTGGTTATAATATTACCACGGGTTTTAAGTCTTGGACTTTTGGGTATCTGGATTGCCTACCCTGCTGCCGATATTTTATCTGTAACTCTCACTGCTTTGTTTTTAAGAAGTGAATTGAAAAAGATGAGCTTAAGCATGTGGTAAAACCTACTAAAAGATGACCCTCCGGCAGGTTTTTTAATTAAAATGGGCCTTCTAAATACTTAGAGAGGATCTGTCCGGGGTTATCAAAAGATACTAATAAAGAAAAACAAGAAAGTGCGTGAATAAATTCTATAGGATAGTCCATCTGACTCCAAACCTTAAATCCGTCCTCTGCCAGACAAGCAATACCTACCTTTTTGTAATAATTAGGTTTTTTAATATCTCCTTCAGCTTGACTGCAGGCGATTATGCAGGGTTTTTCCTTCTCAAGATAAAAAGATCGAAAATAATCTAAAACGCTTGTAGGGGCATTCCCTGCTCCAAAACCATAAATACAAACTATTTTTTTATCTTCGCTAAGCTTTTGCTCCATTCCGGGGAGGCACATAAACCAGTAAATTCTTTCCTCGATATTGCCTACTTTTTGTGAATTATAATTTATAATTTTGTTGATTTCATCAGAAAGAACATACTCTATTCTTGATGTTAAATCGTTCTTCTTGCCTTTGAGAGCCCACTCGGGATTAAAATAGATGGGTACACCGTTAGTGGTAATAAATATATCCGGGTGTAGGGCGTGGGCTTTATGTGCCCTGGCACCGGGAATTAGTTTCCAATTACAATAAATCCATACTCCAGAAAAATCCGAGCACACTACTTGAGCAGCTCCCCGTAAATTTACTGTGACATCTTCCGGCATATAATCTAAGGTAAGTTGACTCCCGGTAATAACTATGGGAATTGAAATTCGAGGAAAACAAATACTGAGCCAGGATGAAAAATAAGCCATAGTATCTGTTCCATAAAGAATAAGAACACCATCAAGTTTTTTTTGAAGTTCTTTTACAATAATAGAAGTGATTTTTATCCAGTGTTCCGGACCCAGATTAGTACTATCTTCTCCCGGTACTCCTAAAGGTTCCCTAAAAATTAACTCTACTTTTTTACCTTGAAAAAACTTTTCCACATAATCAGTCAGTGATTTAAACATTTTTTTACTCGGGCCGGTGTCCTTCCCTTTACCATGAAAACCACTTACTATAGTTCCTCCGGTAAAAATCAACAAAATTCGTTTTTTTCGTGTCATTTTTACCTCTTTTCTAAATATTATCTTCCCTAAATCAATAACTTTTTGAATTGACTAACTAATAATTTTTTTCCCTCTAATAAAAAACTAATCCAATAAAGTATCCTCTGAGTTAGATCAGGTTAAATCCCGCCCAGTGATAATGACCGGGACCTTCTTTTTTCGCCGCGTACATAGCCTGGTCTGCTCTATTTATCAAACCCTCTTCCTTTTCCCCATCATCAGGATACAAAGCTATTCCAATACTTGTATTGACATAAATCTGATGTTGATCAATCGATAGGGGTTCACTAAGAATATGAATTATTTTCCCGGCAAGACCTTCAGCATTTTCTCTGGGTTGCCTAAGCCGTGGCAATAAAATAATAAATTCATCTCCACCTAAACGGCAAATAGTATCTGTTTCTCGCAAGAGTTCACTGAATTTTCTTGCTACTTCAAGAAGCAATTTATCTCCAATCTCATGCCCAAATTTATCGTTAATTTTTTTAAAATTATCTAAATCAAGAAACAGTAAGGCAAATTTCTTCTGCTCTCTTTTAGCATAAGCTATCTCCTGCCTTATTCGATCATAAAATAATACCCTGTTGGGTAATTTAGTTAAAGAGTCATACAAGCCAAGAAATTTTAATTTTTCCTCTGCCTGTTTTCTTTCAATCGCTGTAGCTACCTGCTGAGAAACAAATTCCATTAGCTTTATATCTTTTTGGCAATAAAGATCCGGGTCAGTATAACTTTGCAAAACCATGGAACCGATAATCTTGTTTTCTACTCTTAAGGGGACACCTAACCAAGCTTGTTTATTGGTTATGACATCATAAGAAACAAAATCTCCTCGGGCAATTAACCTTTTATACTTATTATAATCTAATAGTAACGACTCCCCGGTTTTAAAGATATAGTAAAAAATATTATTAGAATTACCATTTTTTGAGGTTAAAAAAGCTTTATCTTTTTCGCCTGTTTCATCATTATAATAAGAAAAATAAAGTTTGTTTTTCTCTTCATCGAATAAGGCAATGTAAAAGTTGGTTGTATCAATAATAGTGCTGAGTTCTTGGCGAATAACAGAATAGAGCTGCGTTAGAGAAATATCTGAGTTAGCTGATTGAGAAATATTATATAATACATTATTTATTGCCTCATTCGCTTTGAGGTTAGTAATATCACTCAATAAAAATATTTTTCCAATTATTTGCTTATTGACCAGATTGAAGGTAACTGAAACAGAAACATGAACTAATTTATTACTCTTTTTCTTTGCTGTTAATTCTAAATTACTAAAAACTCGAGCACTCCCTAAGATCTCTGCCGAACAATTAGTTAAAATCTTTTCAATATGTTGACCTCTTAATTCCTCAAGTTCATAACCAAAAAGCTCTTCAAATTGTCTATTTGCTTCTAGAATAATCCCCTCCATATCGGTATAGGTTAACGCCTCTGGTGAATTTTTAAATAAACCGACAAATTCCTGTCTGCTTCGGTGAAGGGCTTGTTCTTTCTTCTTGAATCCGAATGGTTCACTAAAAAGGGGCGATGTTCGCAATTTTGTTTTACTAATTGCATTCTTCACTTTTTTTGCTTCTCTATTTGGCCGTTTAAATTTATTAACCAATCTATCTATATAATTACCTGTTTTTCTTTTTTTCCTCATTTACTCATCTCTTTTCTTTGAAGTATAAAACAATAATATCAAGGTTGTATAGGTTTTTTCATTTAATCATTCTTATTGATTATAGGATTTACAAAATTAGAAGTAATCTCGCTGTCCCAAGGAAAAAGTACCCAGGTGTCCTGACTAACCTCAGTAATAAAAGTGTCCACCATCGGTCTACCATCAGGTTTAGCATAGACAGTGGCAAAATAAGCTCCCGGGATCATATCCCGAACGGCTTTTCCTGTTTTACCTGTATCTACTAAATCATCTATAATTAAATATCTCTCTAC
>DSEL01000138.1 GCA_011056645.1 Candidatus Atribacteria bacterium | reverse complement strand
TTTATATATAGACTGACCGTCAGTCTATATATAACATACTTTTTATTTTCTGTCAAATTTATTTCATATCTCTCTCGTAAAGAGAACAAAGCCGAGAAACATCATAATAAATTAGTATATAGTATCACAATTGCATGAAGAGAAAAAGAAACGTCTATGGAACAATTGAGAGAATTTAATAAATCTTCATATGAAAAAATCAGGGGTATAATATTACTCCTGATTTTTTCATCTTGTAAATATCGAATTCTTTCCTCAATTTAAAAACTACAAACTAATTAGTAGTAATAAATTTCAATTTACCAAATACTGCACTTGCTTCAACTTCTAAATATCCCTGATTGGTATCGATTTCACCTATTTTATATTTTTGCGAACCAAACACCACTGATGACCTATCTGGCAATTCCAGTTCACCAAAGGCAGAGCTCGCCCTAATAAATGTAGGAATGTCGGGATTAAGGAGGACTTTTCCCTCTGCGAATATGGTGTTAACCTTTATTTTCTTTACTTCATCTTTTATTTTTACTTTTGATAAATCAATTGTACCTGAAGCAAATATAACATTGTATTCATCCCTAAGTTCTGAAACTCTAATTATTCCTTCTTTAAAGACTATATTTTTACTATCTTGAAATCCAAAACCATCAAAAAGGATAAATATTCCGAACATGACAATAAGAATTCCTATGGTTAATTTAAATATATTAATATTGAAATTAAAAATACTATTCAGAAGTAAAATTATACCCACTGTTAAAAATATAATTCCTAAAAAAACTCCATCAAATAATCTCATTATTTATCTCCTTTAAATATTCTATTTATTTTGTAAAGCTGTAATGATAGCCGGAAGAAATGCCGGAAGGTCTTGAGGCGTTCTGGAAGTAATCAAATTATTATCCACTACGACTTCTTGATCAAGATAAATTGCTCCGGCATTGGTGAGGTCATCCTTGAGCGAAATCATAGCTGTGGTATGTTTACCCTTCATGATATTCGTCGAGATAAGGACCCAGGGACCATGGCAGATAGAAGCTACTAAGCCACCATTTTCAAAAATTTTCCGAACCAGGTCAAGGATTTTCGGATAACGGCGCAATCGGTCAGGAGCATAACCTCCTGGAACTACGATTCCCTGAAAATCCCTTGCCTTCGCTTCTGCTGCAGATAAATCAGCTTCAGCCGGATATCCGTGTTTACTTTTATAGATTTTGGCTTCCGGTCCAATGAGCTTCACTTCGGCACCTTCTTCTAATAATCTATAATATGGATACCATAATTCTAAATCTTCATATAAATCTTCAACTAAAATTCCAATTTTCTTTCCTTTTAATTTCATTTGAATATCCTCCTTCTAAAATATTATCTCATCTTTTATCGGTGAATTTTTATGTCTGCTTTTATTTTTTAATTGTAACCAAATTATTGAAGATATGCAAAAAATCCACAAAATAAAGGAGTTAGTTAAGCTTCTAATTAAAGTATAAACACCGTTAGATTGTCTATTTTCCCTTATTTTATAGTAAAGCATATTTCCTACCTTTATTCTAACAATATATTACCAAGATAAAGATTATTATTTTGGTATAAAGAAAATAACTGAAAAGGTTATTAGCAAGAATAAAGAGGGAGTATTTTTATTTCTAAAAACAGATTAGGATGTTACAACTGGATAAAGTTGTCCCCCATATAGATCAACAAATTCTTCTAATCTTTCTTTTTCAGAATTTGAAAGATTTAAAAAACCCTTATTATTTTCTATTAAATCAATGCTTTTATACAACAACCTTTTATCGCCCGGACTAACTGCAGAATCAATATCTTTTGATAATGTAAATTTGAGTGCGAGCATGGCCAATTCATCGTTATCAAACAAAGGCTTATACCAAGTTTTATATCCATGCCTTTCCTCACCATCTTTCCAACGCCTTTGAGCTAAAGATTTAATAGCCAGTATGCCTTTATTCGTTTCGCGGGCTTTTTTTATTACTGCTTCTCCCTGATGATAATTGTACCAGTAATTCCAATTTACAGGGAACATAACAGTATCAAAATCATAGAGTTTCATAAGTTCCAGTGCCCATTCTTCACTATGAGATGAAAATCCGACATAATTAACCAAGCCATCTTTTTTAGCTTCCAGAATAGCTTCCAAGGCTCCTCCCGAGCCCATTGATTTTTTAAACAAATCTTCATTGATAACCTCATGTAACTGATAAACATCAAAAAAATCAGTTTTTAGTAATTTTAGAGAATTTTCCAAGTCAGACCTAACCTCCCCCTTGGTTTTATAAGCTTCAGTTTTACAAGTTAAAATTATCTGTTCTCTATATTTTTCTATAGCAGGTCCTAGTTTATTTTGAGCGTCACCATAAGTTGGCCCAACATCAAATAAATTCACTCCTCTTTTAATAGCTTCAGAAACCACTTTATTTGCTTCTTCTTGATTCATGTTATTCAACATTATGCCACCAAATGATATAATAGAAACGTCAAGCCCTGTTCGGCCTAATTTTCTGTATTCCATTTATAATCCCTCCTAACATATAATTTAAAATATCAAATAAATTAAAAACATTTAATAAAAATACGTGTTACCC
>DSEL01000137.1 GCA_011056645.1 Candidatus Atribacteria bacterium | reverse complement strand
GGAGAGAGTTATAAAGTTAGAAGAGAGAGTTATTAGATATTTATTAACTCTACAACAAATAGTAAAAAGTCAAAATAAAGATAAATAAATAATTTTTTAAAGAAATTTTCAGAAGAGAATTTAGATAAAAAAGGGAGGATGAATATAAATTAATGGCGCGATATAGTTCATTTAGAAGACCACAAAAGAAAGTTTGTCTTTTTTGCAAAGATAAAATAGTAGCTGATTACAAAGAAATAGATTTATTGAGAAAATTTATTACTGAACAAGGAAAAATGTTGCCTCGTAGAGCCACTGGAAACTGCGCAAGACACCAACGTACACTGGCTATAGCCATAAAAAGAGCAAGAGAAATAGGGCTTCTTCCTTATGTAGCGAAATAAATAAGTAGGTAGTATATCGGATTGCGTATATCCTGGATGCTTGAACATTAAGTATGGCTTGATATAACGAATTCTAAATATTGCTTCCCGGTTTTTTATTCTTTTTGATAATCGATATTCTAAATTTGTTAGGGGAAAATAATTCTAGTTTGAGGGGTTTTTATTGACTGAACAAATTCCAACTAAATCAATAGTTGAGGGTGCATTTTTAGCAGCAATTACTGCCGTTCTATTTATTATCAGTATTTATATTCCCTTACTGGGAACATTGGTAAGTTTTTTATGCCCTCTTCCGATTATTATCTTATGTTTACGCCATAGTATAAAGTTTGCCATCATTTCGACTTTTATATCGGGAATTTTGGTAACTATTTTAGCCGGTCCAGTGCAAGGGATTATGGTCCTATTAGGTTTTGGAATCCTGGGACTAACTTTAGGTTATAGCATAAAAAGAGAATTATCTTTAACCGATATTATGATCTTGGGCAGCGTAGCTTCACTTGTTTCTAAAGGTTTAATCCTTTTAATCGGCTTTTGGGTTTTAGATCTCAATACCGTATTATTCGACATAGAAGAGATAGATAAGATTATAACGCAGTCTTTGAATTTTTATAGTAGTATGGGACTATCTCCGGAACAATTGACTACCCTAAAAGATTCCTTAACTCAAACGATCAGTATTGTCAGGATAGCATTCCCGGTAATGATTATTCTGGCTTCGATTTTTGACACTATTTTAAATTACTGGGTAGCTCGTTTGATCCTAAAGAGATTTGGATATAAACTGGTGAACTTTCCCCCCTTCCATAGCTGGAGAGCTTCCGGGTCTTTTTTTTGGAGTTATCTCCTGGGAATGGTATTGATAATTCTGGGAACGGCTTATAAAATAACCCTTTTAAATAGAATTGGAATAAATATTCAAGTTTTTTTTACGGTAGTATTTTTGATTTACGGTCTTGCTCTAACTAGCTTTATGCTGGAACGGTTAAAAATCAAAAATTTTTTAAAGTGGGTAGTATATATTCTGGTATGCTTGCAGCCTCTTTTATCCCAAATTGTTACTTGGGCAGCTATGTTAGATATATGGATAGATTTTAGAAAAATAATTGCTACTAAAAAAGAATAAATTAGTCTTAGTGAATAGTTATTTAGTGTAAACTTTTCTTTTCTTTCTCTTTCTTAACTCGATACTTGTACTATAACAATATG
>DSEL01000136.1 GCA_011056645.1 Candidatus Atribacteria bacterium | reverse complement strand
CTCATCCAGTATCATGGTAACATATTTTATTAATCTATTAGATATTGTTATAGTACAAGTCGTTAGTAAGGAAAATTAACTACTAATTACTGTACCAAGGACATTACTGTAACATCATCTTTGACCTGAAGGAACATTTCCGTTCCTTCATCTATTTTTACATTTTTACCCGGAACCAAGGCACCTGCCACTAATCCTATAGGATTACTCAGGATGATAACTCCTAAAATACCTGCCCCTACTGCCACATATATTCTTTTATTTTCTTCTTCCGCTCTTTCTCCCAATATTAAATTAACAGAAGTCCCATCTAAAGTTGAAATTGGTTTAAACTCTATCTCGAGTTTCCCTGGCCGCGATAAAATAGTGGCTTTCTTAGCTTTAGTTATTTCGCCTAATCCTTTTGAATTAGCGGGGATAACCAATTTATTATCTACAAATACATTTTCACTTATTTGAAAATCAAAGGTTTCACCTGTTTTATTCTCTTTAGAACTTAATGTACTCAAGAAACGAATAGATACCAGTGTTCCTGCAGGTATTAGTACCTCTTCCGCTTGCGGTGTACCTTCTTTAAAGCAAACACCAAAAATGTTTTCTGCTCGCATGGCTAACACATCATCCGATGTTTTACCGAATAAGGCATTTTCCAAATTTTCTATTCTTACAATTAAAGGTTCGGAAGTAATTTTCTCTTCTAACATCAACTGTGAGGCATTAATTTTAAAAATTACGGAAGATTCTTCGGGGGTTCCTAATATTATAAATTCTTTTAATTGTTTGACCCTACCGGTAATTGTTCCCGGGAGGGTCCTGCCTACTAATTCTTTTTCTAAATATTCTACCCGCTCAATCAGAGATTTTTCCCAGGTTGTTCCATAGATAGCCATTTCTACTTGCAATAGATCTTCCGATAAGGTCGCTTGGGATGCTTCTGCAGCCCAGGAAAATTGCGCCAAAACCGAAGTAAAGATAAAAGTAACTATTAGGAGAAAAGAAAATGATTTTTTAAATATCATTTTAAGAACACCTACCTTTAAAATACTATCTACCAATAATTTTATGATAGCCGATTTCTTTTTTCTGGCTATATACTAGATACCATACACTATATACTGTTTTATTATAATATGATTCTCTAATTTCCGCAAATATTTTCCCAAAAAAAATAGCCCCCGGAAAAATTCCGGGGGCTATCGTAGAATCTCACTAAGAGTTCTTACAATTAGAAGGTTACTTCAAGTTCTGCAGTTAAAGTACCGGCAGTACCAGAAATGATCATATCATCATAATCATTGATATCATCATCCCAATCATTCATTTCAAATCCAACAGTTAAGTCAGTATTTGCAGCCAAAGCATAAGCTAATTGTACTTCCGCACTCCAGAAGGCAGCACCATCACTATCTACACGGCCTTCAACAGTAAGATCCATATCATCAGCCAATGCATATTCTACTGTAGCAACTGCAACATAGGTCCCTGCTGGGTAATTGTATTCGCCTGCACCGCTTAAGATATAATCACCTTCGTCATCCACTGGATAATTCATATATTCAGCATACACATCTAAACCACCGGTTAATATATCGTAAGTAAGGTCTAATTCCGCAGCTTCTTCTGTGTCTGCATCAACTGTATAGACTAAATCAACTTCTACTTCGTGGGTTTGAACAGCCATAGCTGTATCCATATCGTAAGTCCAGCTTAATGTTCCATCAAGTTCATCAGATAATGGATAGGTAGCTGATACGCCACCGCCAAATCTGTCGGCAGTAAAGTCACTATTGGTTGGAACGAATCCAGCAGTTACGTAATGAGCATCAATGGATAAATCAAGATCATCTAACGCAGTGTCAACAGTTAATGCACCGGCATAAGCTAATGCAGCGCCATAGAACACTCCGGCTTCAGCAGCTACTTCTGTTTCATCATCATCACCCAATGCGAATGCTACATCCACACTTCCACCCATTCCGGCAGCTAATGGATCATAAGTAGCGGTAACACCAACTGCAACTTCATCTTCATCACCAACAGCAAAGGCAACATTGGCAATATAGAAATCTTCTACATCTCCAAAGAGGGTCCATTGACCAAGGTCATTTTCGGTGTCCCACTTCCAATTAGCCCAGAAACCGTTGAACTCTTCTTGATAAGTATCATATTCATAAATTAACCCTAAGCCAATAGGTCCTGGATCATCCGCAAAAATTTCACCTACTCTTAATTTTAAATCTTCACCTTGATAATCAACAAAGAAACTCTCCCAGGTTACTACAGGTGCACCGGAAAGTGCATCAACAACGTTTGCAGTAATTCCAGCGGTAGTGTTATCATTAATAGTAGCTTCAAAATTTATGTTCGTTTCATCGCTTAAAGTAGCTACAGCCATTGGAACTACTTGTTTAGTGTAAGTAGCTGTAAAGTCACCAGTAATGACAACTGGTTCAAAGAAAGAATCTAGTTTGGCAACGGTTCCTTCTAAAGCAGCAATTGCTTCAGAGTTAGCGCCAACAGCTGCCTCTAAATCAGCTACGGTTACTCCTAAATTAGCTAATTCATCAGCAAATTCAATAGCTAATTTCTCTAATATAGCTACGTCTTCAGCGGAGGCAAAATCCATACCTTCAACATAGGCCAATGCTTTAGCTACTGCTTCGGCAAATTCGTAACGAGTCATCGTCCTTCCACCACCGAAAGTACCATCAGGATAACCCACAATAACACCCTTTGCTGCTAAGCTTTGCACTGAATCATATGCCCAGTGGTTTAAAGGAACATCTACAAAAGGATTAGCAAGTACTGGAAGTGCAAAAGCTAATACTAATACTAATACTAATACTAATTTTTTCATTTTTTTCTCCTTGGTTTTTTTATATTTCCAGTTAATATTTTCTCCAAGGGAATTAATTAATTGAGTATCCATAGTTCCCTCATTAATCTTTTCTCTTTTTGAACTACTAACTGGTTTTTATATCATCCTTATTTTAATTAAAGCAGGTCCAAGTTTTTTTTCACCTCCTTTCCCCCTACTTTAACCAATCTTAGATGATAAACCTGTAGATCATTATTTCTTGTTAAGTACTTATACTACACCACTTTTTAAAAATCCTTCTTTTTTTTGAAAAAAATTTAAAAAATTCTCAATATTTTCCACGGCTCATATTTTTAAAGTGCTGATTATACAGATAGCTATTTGTAGTATTATACTTTTGCTTTTTTTATTATAAGCGTTAATCTATTGTAATGTCAAATAAAATTATATCTATAGGGTTGTTCAATTCACCAATTCACCGATTAAAATACAAAACTGGTTTTCGGTTTAGAGTTTTCAGTTCGTGGTTAATATCAGCCAGAGGGTAAGGTTTTCGGAGAAGAAATGGGTTCAGTTTCCATTCTCACTCTTAGGGGTCCTGTTCTCCAGGTATCATAAATTGAGATTACCGTGACTTTCATTTTTGTATCCGATTCTACTATAGTTCTAACTGCATCATATAAATTAATCGCAGATATAGTTCCTATAAAACTCGTTTTAGGGTCAGGAATTATTCCCTCTTTCACGGCAATAATATTCACTTGTCTAAGAATAGATAAAAGCTTCTTTTCTACCTCACTATAACTTTTTGAATTTTCAATTTCCTCGGAAATAATTTCTTCATCTAATTTAAAAAGTAATTTGTTCTCTAAGATGTTAAAATGTGCCACTATCGGTTCCCCTTTGATCACGTTTATCGAAGATAAAAGTCTTATTATCATCTCTTGATCGCTATTATGAATCTTCTGGATCATATCTTCAAATTCTTCCTGGGAAATAATAAATACCTGATTGCTTCTCTCGTCTTTTTTGGCTCCCATAGCAAGTACTTTATCAGATGCATCGTTTAAAAATTCAATTAAGTCTTTTCTAATTCCCTCAATCGATCTTTGACCTTGAATAAGAGTTAATGCAATCTGTTCGTCCGAACCAAAGATTACTTCTCCTTCTCTAACCCAGGTAATTCCGGAGTAAAGAGCTTTTATGGTAGCATTTAACTCTTCCACTTCCTTATCCAGCTTACTTTTCTCTACGATTAGATCCTCTTTTATTTTCGACAACTCTTCCAGTTGGCTGGTTTTATTTTTTATATCTTCGGTTAATTTCTGGTATTTTTCTTCCATTTCTTGTAGTTGAGTAGTTTTTTCCTTTAGGTCTTCTTTGGTTGAGGATAATTGTTCATTTCTTAATTCTACTTCTCGCGATAAATTGAAAAGCTTTCCTTTTAACTCTTCCATCCCAAATAAGGCAGTTCTTACGTCATTGGAAGAAATTGTAAGAATGGTAATGGTAATAATAGCGATTAAAATACCACTGACTACAGTAATAAATATTGCCGTATAGTGGGGACGTAATTTAAAGATGGTTACTCTTTTTTTGCCTATTTTAAGGCCTACCCAATCGCCAACAAAGGCAATTAATCCACTGATAATGATAAGGGTTAATACTAAAATTAAACTGTACATATTTTCTGGACTCCCTTCAGTCGTCCATATAGTCGTTAGTAAATAGTAAATAGTAAATAGTCGTTAGTATTAAATTCAAGATACAATATAATATAATAT
>DSEL01000135.1 GCA_011056645.1 Candidatus Atribacteria bacterium | reverse complement strand
TCTTAGTATTATCCGGATTAGCAGCAGCTATATCAAGTTATAGTGCTATGAAAATATTTATAGGATTGTTAATAAATAAAAAAATATACTTTTTTTCTTACTATCTTTGGATTGTATCCGGCTTAACAATTTATATGTCTTTTAAGAGAGGATTTTAATCATTTGAAAATAAAGAAAAAAAATAATAAAAATGAAATTGTCAGTATAATAATTATTGCATTTTCCTTGTTATATATTTTTGCTTTTATCTTTACTAATAAAATGGGAATTGTGGGAAAGATTATTTTCCAAACAGCTACTCGTACTATTGGTATAGGGGCATATATTTTTCCTCTCTTTTTATTGTCATTGGGAGTTTTAATTCTTTTTAAATATAATCCGCCGAATCCTTTTCATAAACTATTTGGTATACTTTTTTGTTTATTATCTTTCTTATATTTATCCATATAAAATTACTCATACTGGATAATTCTTACACCTTATCAATGAGAGGGGCCGGTGGAGGTCTATTAGGTTATTATTTAGCCAATTCATTATTCCTTTACTTTGGAATAAAAGGCGCTTATCTTGTTTTGATATCTCTTAGCTTAATATCTACCTTATTCATTACTGAAATATCCTATTTTTCCGTATTTAAGCACTTAGGGAGTAGGATAAAGATTATATCAAATAATATTTATCCTACTTTAAAAAATAACTTGGCAAAAATTAAGAATATTTCAAAACGCAAAGAAGTACCCGATTATCAAGAATACGAAAATACTAAAATAACTCAAAAATTATTTAATATAAAAAAAAGCAGAGCTAAAGAAAAAAAATTGGAAAAAGAAGAAGAAATTCCCTTGGACAGAGATTACCGGATATCTAAACAAGAATCTAAAATAGAAAGTTATCAAACCCCACCTTTATCACTATTATCTGGTCCATACGCTGAAGAAAAAACGGATACAAAAGTAAATATTGAGGAAAATGTAAAGACACTCGAGAAGACCTTCACTAATTTTGGTATTAGCGCAAAAGTCGTAGGGGTTATCCAGGGACCCACCATTACCCGATACGAAATTCATCCAGCACCAGGTGTTAAAATATCTAAGATAACCAATTTGAGCAATGATATTGCTTTATCTTTTGCCGTAGCCTCGGTTAGAATAGAAGCACCGATACCCGGTAAAAACGCTGTGGGGATCGAAGTTCCTAACTCTAAAAGAATCAATGTTTACTTAAAAGAAATATTACAAAGCAACGAATATCAAAGCGGAAAATATAAATTACCCATCGCTTTGGGAATAGATATTGGAGGCAAACCCATCATCTCAGACTTAACCGAACTCCCTCATTTATTAATTGCCGGAGCTACCGGTTCAGGGAAAAGTGTATGCATTAATAATATAATTTTAAGCATTCTTTATAAATTAAGTCCAGAAAAAGTAAAATTTCTAATGCTTGATCCAAAAAGAGTAGAGTTAAATGTTTATAACGGCATTCCGCATTTATTGATACCCATTATCACCGATGCAAGCCAGGCTATTAAAGTACTCAATTGGTCGATATCTGAAATGGAAAAAAGATTTAAAATGTTTGCAGAAGTAGGAGTCAGGAATTTAGAAGGCTATAACGAATATGTGAAAAATGTTAATAATGATATTGAACCATTACCTTACATTATTATCGTTATCGATGAATTAGCTGATTTAATGTTATCTTCCCCGGTAAAAGTTGAGGAATCATTATGTCGATTAGCTCAGATGACCAGAGCAACGGGCATTCATTTAATTATAGCTACCCAACGTCCTTCTGTTGATATTATCACCGGTTCAATAAAAGTTAATTTTCCTTCAAGAGTTGCCTTTGCGGTTTCCACTCAAGTTGATTCAAGGACTATATTAGATGTTAATGGAGCTGAAAAATTATTGGGAAATGGTGATATGTTGTTTTCACCGGTTGGTGCTTCTAAGCCAATTCGAGCTCAAGGGGCTTTTGTAGTAGAAAAAGAAATTAGAAAAGTAGTATCCTTCTTAATGAAATATTCCCCTTCTCCCGAATACGAACAAGAAGTGTTAGAATATAAAAAAGGTAAAGATTTACTTCAGGAAAATGAAGAAGATGAAGAAGATGAATTATTCAACGAAGCTGTTTCCATTATTATTAATAATAAGCAAGCTTCCATTTCAATATTACAACGTAAACTTCGCATTGGCTATACTCGGGCAGCTAGACTAATAGATGTTATGGAGGAAAGAGGAATTGTGGGACCTTACGATGGTCGAAATCCAAGAAAAATATTAATTTCTAATGAAGAATATTTAAATAAATTCGAGCAATAAATTAGTCGTTAGTGAATAGTCGTTAGTATTTATGTAGAAAATTAGGATTCAAGTGTAGGGGTTCGATTTATCGAACCCGTCTATCTTCGGGTCGGATAAATCCGACCCCTACATTAAAAACAATACTTTATATAAAGGTTTTTGAATTTTAAATTATGGTTTTTCGTTTTTCTTTTTAACTTTTTAGTTTTATTTGAATAATATTTATATATTATTTGTAATTTTTATATTATATTATAGGTTGAAGTTCTACTTAAATTTAACTCGATACCCGATACTATCTTTTCTTAGTATTTCTGTAATTGGAGAATCGGTCAATTGGTGAATTGATGCATTAGTTTTTATTAAAAAATAAATATTTTTTAATTTCTAAGCAGGAAAAATATAATCCATGTGGTATTATTATATTAAGAAACATAAAATCACCCACCATTTTAGTGCTTATAAAAGAAATCTATTCCTTAAGGAGGTGATAAATGAATTATCTTTCTAACCGTATACACCCTATTAAATAAAAGTAATTAACAGGGTAAAAGTGAAGTTGGAATTTTAAGTATTTAAAAATTGAAAGGAGATTTCAGAAATGAAAAAAAATTTAATAGGAGTAGTTGTATTAGCGATAATATTATGTTTATGTCTTTCTGCCTCCGTGTTTTCTGCAGAACCGCTAAAAGTTGGCTTGGTATTTGATATTGGTGGAAAAGGAGATAAATCATTTAATGATTCGGCATCCCGAGGCTTATCATGGGCAGCAGCTGATTTCGACATTAAACGTATCGAATTAGAACCAGGAGTAGATGCAGACAGAGAAGTAAATCTTAGAAATTTAGCTATGATGGGATATGATGTAATAATCGGGGTAGGCTTTTTATTTACTGATGCTATATCTACTGTTGCTGATGAATTCCCTGATACTAAATTTGCCATCGTAGACGGATTTATTCCTGATAAACCAAATGTTGTATCTCTTACCTTTCCAGAACCCCAAGGCTCTTTCCTGGTAGGTATGATTGCTGCTATGAAAGCAAAGGAGGATGGAAAAGATACCGTGGGATTTGTAGGTGGAATGGATATTGCACTAATTAATGGATTTGAAGCAGGATATATCGCTGGTGTCCATTATGTCTATCCCGAATGCAAAATATTTTCAGCTTATGCCGGTGATACTCCCGTTGCTTTTGCAGATCCGGTAAAAGGGAAAGAATTAGCTTTATCACAATATGATAACGGAGCATGGGTCATCTATCATGCTTCCGGACTAACCGGAGCCGGCGTATTTGAAGCAGCTAAAGAAAGAAAAAGATTTGTAATCGGAGTAGACTCCAATCAGAACTATATGGGATATATCGAGGAAACCGGAGAAAATTTTGGTTTAACCAGCATGTTAAAACAAGTTGATGTATCAGTGTATCTTACCATAAAAGCAGCAATTGAAGGCAATTTCAAGGCTGGTGTTGAAGTATTTGGTTTAAATAGAACCGTTACTATTGGAGGCGTTACCTATTCCGGAGTTGGTTATGCGATAGATAAATACAATAAAGATCTTGTATCTGCAGAAATGATAGCTAAAGTTGAAGAGGCAAAAGCTAAAATTATAAGCGGAGAGATTGTGGTTCCTACCGAAGTAACCAAATAGAATATTTCAATATATATTGGAGGTATTCATC
>DSEL01000134.1 GCA_011056645.1 Candidatus Atribacteria bacterium | reverse complement strand
GCCTTTAACCATTCTAAAATTAAATAAAGTAAAATAAACAAATGTTGCAATCTTAAAAATCTAATTAGAAAGGTGTAAAAAATATGAAGGAGTTAAGAAATTATAAAAATCCAGTTATAAAAACTGATATTCCAGGTCCAAAATCCAAAATGCTTCTTGAACTAGACAAAAAATATGTCCCAAAAGCGATTTATAATATAGTACCTTCTTTTATTAAAAGAGCAGAAGGGGCAGTAATAGAAGATTGTGATGGTAACATTTTTATAGATTTCGGCGCTGGTATAAGCGTTGTAAATATTGGATACAGTAATCCAGAAGTAATTGAGGCAGTTAAAAAACAGGTAGAAAAATATTTCCACACAGCCTTTAACATTATGAAATATGAATCATATGTAAATGTGGCTAAAAAATTAGCAGAAATATCTCCTGGTGATTATAAGAAAAAAACAATATTTGTTAATAGTGGAGCTGAGGCAATTGAGAATGCTATTAAAGTTGCAAGGGGATATATGAATAAGTCAGATATTATATCTTTTGAAGGTGCGTTTCATGGAAGAACCCTATTAACAGCGTCTCTTAATGGTAGAATTGATCCTTTTGGTTTAGGTTTTGGTCCGTTTGCACCTGGTATTCATAAAATTCCTTTTGCATCATGTTATAGATGCGTTTATGGTCTAAAAAAGGAAAATTGTAATTTCAGATGCGCAGAACGTTTAAATGAAATTTTGTCTACATTAACAAATCCAAGAAATGTTGCAGCAGTTATTTTGGAACCAATACAGGGTACTGGTGGATTTATAGTGCCACCAGATGAATTTATCTTTAGAATAAAAAAGATTTGTGAGAGAAATAATATTTTACTCATTGCAGATGAAGTACAAAGTGGATTTTGCCGAAGTGGAAAAATGTTTGCTAGTGAATATTGGAATGTTGTTCCCGATATCATTGCAACTGCAAAGTCTATTGCAGGAGGATTGCCATTAGGAGCAGTAATTGCAAAAGCTGAAATAATGGATTCTATTCAAGCAAGTGGTTTAGGAGGTACTTTTGGCGGTAATCCCTTATCTTGTGTTGCGGCAGAAAAAGTAATTGAAATCATGGAAAGAGATAATTTTGCTGAAAAATCAAATTCGATTGGGAGTATTGTTCTCTCGCGATTTGAAAAAATGAAAGAAAAATATTCAATCATTGGTGACATTCGAGGAAGAGGATCAATGATTGGAATGGAGTTAGTTAAAGATAGAATAACCAAAGAGCCTGCAGCGAATGAAGTAAAACAAATATTAAAAGAAGCATATGAAAACGGAGTGATATTATTAAGTTCCGGACCATATAAAAATATTATTAGAATATCCCCTCCTCTAGTCATTACCGAAGAGCAACTAAACTCCGGTTTAGAAATAATTGAAAAAATATTTTGTAAAATATTTTAAATTAACACGGTATATTTTATTATAAAGGAGAAAAAGATTTATCATGGGAAAAAGGAAAATTAGTATTGTAGAAGTTGGTCCCAGGGATGGATTGCAGAATATTAAAAAATATATTCCCCTTATTAAAAAAGTAAATGTAATAGATTTTCTATATCATTCTGGATTAAGAAATATTGAAGTTACATCCTTTGTAAGCCCTAAAGCAATACCTCAAATGAAGGATGCTTATCAATTAGTCGAAAAGATAAAAGGGCTAAAGTTTAGTGATTTAAATATAATTACTTTAGTACCTAATTTATATGGAGCTAAATTAGCGCAAGAGTTAGCGGTTAATCGGATTACCTATGTTATCTCAGTAAGCGAAAAACACAACCAAAATAATATCCATAAAACTCACAATGAATCATTTGACCAATTAGGGAAGATTATACAACTATATCAAGAGAAAAAAGGTTCACCACAAATAAAAGTGGGGTTAGCTACTGCATTCCACTGTCCATTTGAAGGGAATCAGCCTGTTGTTAAAGTATCAGAGATGGTGGGTAAATTATACAAGATGGGAATTAGGTATTTTAATTTTGCTGATTCAACAGGTAATGCAAATCCCTTACAAATAAGGAATTTTTGGGAAACACTTTTACCTGAGTGTCCCAGTGATATACATTATGGAATACACTTTCATGATACTATGGGATTTGGATTGGCAAATACATTAGTTTCTTTAGAATATCCAATTCAATGGATTGAATCTTCTTTTGGTGGATTTGGAGGCTGCCCCTTTGCTCCGGGAGCAGCGGGAAATATCGCCACAGAAGATTTAATAAATATGCTAGAAGGCTTAGAGATCCAATACGGAGATATTGATAAGGAATTAATATCAAAAGCAGTAAAAAAAATCTATCCGTACGATTCTCATGCTTTAAATAGTCATGCTTTTAAACCATTATTTTCAAAGGGGCAATCTATAAAATAAAAGTATAAAAGATGGGAGAAAAATTGAAATGAAAAAACACGAGAAGATTATAAGCGATGAAGATAGGCAATATATTGATAAATTAATAGAAAATGCGCAAAAGGCGATGGAAGACCTCGAAAAATATAACCAAGCTGAGATCGATCGCTTTTGTCAAGCCATTGCTTGGGCTACAGCAAAAGAAGACATTTTTACTAACCTTGCCCACATGGGAGTAAAAGAGAGTGGATTGGGGAATTATAATGGTCGTCCAGGGAAAAGAGTTAAGATAAAAGGTGTCTTAAGAGATGTGCTCGGTGTAAAAAGTATGGGTATTATTGAGGAAATTCCAGAAAAGGGAATTACTAAATACGCTAAACCAGCCGGTATAATTGCTTCTATTATACCTTGTACCAATCCCGCCCTCACTCCTCCGGTTACTGGTTTATATTCTTTGAAGTGTAAAGATGTGGTAATCTATTCACCCCATCCCCGTACAAAAAAAACGACTAATGAAACTGTTCGTTTAATGAGAGTAGCTTTAGAGAAATTGGGGGTAAATCCTGATGTTTTCCAATGCATTGAACATCCCAATTTATCTTTAACTAATTATTTAATGAGCAAGGTGGATTTAGTTATGGCTACTGGCGGTAAAAATATGGTTAAGGCAGCTTATAGTTCAGGAACTCCTGCTTATGGAGTAGGTGCTGGCAATTCAACCATTGTTATAGATGAAACTGCCGATATTAAACATGCAGCCTTGAATACTAGGCTGAGTAAAACTTCAGATAATGGTTCGGGATGTTCTGCAGATGGAAATGTGATCGTAGAAGAAAGTATTTATGATCAATTTTTAAGCCAATTACAAAGAGAAGGCGGTTATCTTGCCAATCAGGCAGAGAGTGAATTACTGAAAAAGGCATTATGGGATGAAAAAGGAAGAAGAATAGCCAATACTATTGCTGTTGATGCATTAGAAATTGCCAAAATTGCCGGATTTACTATTTCTAAAGAAAAATCCTTTATCATAACAGAACAGGAAGAAATAGGTGATTCCTATCTTTTTTCCAAGGAGAAATTATCCCCTGTAATGGCAATATACCACTATAAAGGATTTGAAAATGCTCTTAAGATGGTTAAAGCAATTTTTGAAATAGGCGGGAAAGGTCATTCTTGCGGAATTTACTCTTTTAATGAAAAAAATATCCATCAATTAGCTTTAATTGCACCAGTAAGCAGGATTATGGTACGTCAACCGCAATCCAAAGCAAATGCAGGTTCATTTACCAATGGTATGCCCATGACTTCAAGTTTGGGATGCGGTATATGGGGCGGAAACATTACCAATGAAAATATTCATTTAAAACATTATATGAATGTGACTTGGGTAAGTGTTCCTATTCCAGAAAATAAGCCTTTAGATGAAGAATTATTTGGGGAATTTTACAATACATAATAATATTGGAGAGATCATATCAAATTCTTGGCAAAATATTTCAGTTAATCTTGGCTGATTTATTTATTTAAGGAAGTATTTTTTGCTATTCAGATATAAGAGATATTATAATAAATACATTACACCAAATAGGAATAAATAAGTGTCTGCTTATGTTCAAGTTGCTAATGCAACAGTTTACAAAAAACCTCATGCGGCGTTAAAAATTCTAGAGTTTTCCGTGGCCGGTCATTTAGCATATCCTGTGCTTTTTTGATACTCTTAAGCGAAACTTTGGAAAAATCTGTACCTTTGGGGAAAAATTGACGAATCAAAGCGTTGGTATTTTCATTGGTACCACGTTCCCAGGGTGAGTGGGGATGCGCAAAGTAAACTTGAATCTTTGTACTCTTGGTAAAAAGTTTATGTTCTGCCATTTCCTGGCCTTGATCATAGGTTAGAGAACGCTTTAAGCCTTGGGGAAGATGTTTAAATTCTTTCGCGAAAGATTCTCGTACTGCGGTAGCATCTTTATCTTTCAGTTGAACCAAGAAGGTCATACGGGTGGTTCGTTCAACTAAGGTGCCCAAAGCAGAACCATTATTATGTCCCATGAGAAGATCGCCTTCCCAATGGCCAGGAATCGTTCGATCGGCTACTTCGGCAGGACGTTCTTCAATACTGATATAGTCCTGTATGGGGCAGGGTTTCTGACGAGACTTGCCGTGTATTCGGCGGTTGATATGATGGTAGCGTAAACATTTAACCAATTCTTTCCGTAAGGCGCCACGCGGCAAAACATATAAATAGGAATAGATGCTTTCAGGTGATATTTGCATTGCCATATCCATAGGATATAATATTTTTAGGCGTTTGGCAATCTGTTCCGGAGACCATAATTGGTCCAGGTGTAAAAGAACGTAGTCTCTCAACGGTAGATTCCTATCCATTTTTCGTTTTTTGCGGACCAGATGCGTTAACTTATCAGCACGACCTTGAGCCTTAACCACTCTGTAGGCTTGCCCGTTTGCCGTGTTACGGTTGACTTCGCGACAGATAGTACTAGATGATCGGCCAAGAGATAGCGCAATACAGTTTTTACTAAACTTTTGGGCTAATCCAAGGCTGATCTCTTCACGTTCATTAATACTTAACTGATAACAATGGGACATATGCAACTCCTTTCTTCTGGTATATTATACCAAAGTTAGGTGTTGCATTTGTAACTTGAACCCAAGCAGACACCTATTTAAGGATCTTGGGTCATGTGGTTAACATAGCATGTCTTTGCTACATTGGAAGATCTTACCCTTTATCGGGTTACCTACTAATTTAAAAGTAAAATATTAATTATTTAAGAAAATAGGTGTCTGTCCTTCTTTATTTTCTCTTTATTTTTAATACAATGTTTCCCAGCAACAATAATGATTAGGATGGCTCCAACTCATCACATTAGAAAAATCCAAATTATGGGTCAAACCTAATGTCGATTGATAACCTAAAGCTCCATAACCTGCCTCGCAAATGAGCATACAGGTTACCGGAACTTCATTATTGTAAGCCCAGGTTTGAATATTATTCATTTTAGTAGAATCCTGTGCAATACTAAACATGGCCGCAATCAGGGAACTGGTCCATTCACTGCCGACATCACTTGGATTATAATCATCACTGCTGCCCCATTCGTCTACATCTCCCGAAGCTCCTTCATCCGAAGAGCAAGCGGTCGCAATGGCACAGACATTATCCAGGGAACTGAGATTATCGATAAAGCTTCCGGCATGACAGGAACCCAAAATGAAATTGAAGATGATATCCGGGTGAGCAGCCATCTTACTACGGAACTGAGAGGCATAGAAATATTGGCCACCAAGTCGTACAAGATCAACATTTCCATGGGCAATGATGTAAATAGTGATCATGTCTTTGCCTTCTTCAGCCATCTGGTCAATGGTATCTAACACTTGGAGGGCATCCGTCTGCACCAGTCCTTCGACGCTGGAAAAAGTACTTTTATAGGCATTAAAAAAATTAATGCCGTTCAGATAAGTATCTACCGCGCAGTCATACAGATTCTCTGTAGGCATCAGTCCTTGCACGACAATGAAACCTTCAGACCATTGACTGACTAATGGCGGAAATACGTAATCTAAGACAGTCCCAATATGTGCTTTAAGTGAAACGTTGGTCTGCACTACATCCTCTTCATCGGGAACTTCTTTTGAGATTGCTTCGGGAACAACACCATTAATTTTCGGCCACCAACCAGCATCATACTCTTCATGATTACCCTCTTTATCCACCAGGATATATTTTACCGGATGTTCGTAAAAAGAATTGGGAGCTAAATCAAGAAAGAAGAAAAACTTTTCCTCTTCCAAGGTCATTTGAAAGCTTGCCTTGGCAGCCGTTCCCGAATCCTCCAAAATAATGGCCCCAGGAGGCAGGGAAGCCTCTAACTTTACACACCAATAGGGGTCTCCTGATTGAACTTCCGGAATGTCAGGTAAGATTTCTTCAACGACCACATCAATGGCTTTTTGCATCTCCGTATTCACGGTTACTATAACGTTGGCTGTAGAACTTCCTGCCGTATTGGTTGCGGTCAGGGTATAGGTAGTGGTTTCTGTAGGACTGACCAGGTAACTACCGGTTGTTGATGCCACACTGCCAACATCCGGAGTTATCATCGCACTACTGGCTCCGGTAACCGCCCAGGTTAAAGTAGAACTGTCTCCCTCATCAATCGTGGCGGGGCTGGCATTAAAATTTGTTATTATGGGTAGTGAAGTACCGGAAGGAGCACAGCCAATCATCAAAGCCGGTAAAAGTAAAATGACCCCTAAAAACAAAATAATTCTTTTCATTTTTATACACCTCTTTTATTTTTTAGATTTTATAATTGTTTCAGTAAAACTTCTTAGTCTTTTCCTCACAATTTTTAATGCCTAAAAAATTACTTTCGTTTTTATCCCTCCTTTCTTTGGTATAAACTTTTAAAAACAAGTTTCACTCCCATCCAAAGATCAATTTCAAAACCTTACTGTAAATTAGGAAATAAATAGTTTAGTATGAAGTTGAAATTTGATACCCAATATACCCGTAGTTATGTTCGACATAAGTTTTAAAAGTCCTTCTTTTTTGGGAAAAAAAGTGTTAGGTCGAGGGTTTTATTTCGATGTTAGTAAGCTTATGATTGCTTTCCACGGCGGAGAATATCCAGATACACTGCAGCAATAATGATGAAGCCGGTGATAACGATCTGCCATTCTTGCGGTACGGACATAATGCGCAGGCCGTTGGTGAGTGTGCTAATAATAAATGCACCGATGATGGTGCCCAATATCGTGCCTTCTCCACCGCTCAAGGAAGTACCGCCGATAACCGCCGCAGCGATTGCCTCCAGTTCGTAGCCAAGCCCCAGCGAGGGCTGGGCAGAATTCAACCGGGCAGCGATGACCACACCAGCAATACCGATAAAAATCCCGGCGACTGTATAGATGGCTGTTTTCCAAAAAATAATATTAACCCCGGATAACTGGACTGCTTTTTCATTACTGCCGATTGCATAAGCGTACCGTCCTAATATGGTTTTGGAAAGGATCAGACCAGCAATAATCGCAGACCCGAACATGATCAGCACGGCATTGGGAATTTCAAATCCGGGAATGATTTTGCCCAGAATTGAACCCATGGCAATGCTGCTGACCGACTTATCCAGGTCAAAATAAATGGGGCTGAGTTTAGAAATGACCAGCGAAAATCCTCTGGCCACGTTCAACATACCAAGGGTGGCAACAAATGGCGGTAATTTAAATTTGGAGACCAGAATACCATTAAAAAAACCAGCCGTACTCCCGGTCAATATTCCTGCCATCACTCCTAAGGGAACGGGTAGATTCCAATAAGTGATAAATACACCGCTCATCACCGCCGACAGTGTCATGACCGTACCAACTGATAAATCAATGCCCCCGGTAATGATAATAAAGGTTACCCCGATAGCAAGGAGGCCGTTAACAGCGGTAGAAATGAGTATACCGATGACATTCCGGAAGGTGAAAAAGTAAGGAGATGCCAAAGAGAAACCAATAAAAATGATGATTAAAGCCCCGAAAGCCATTAATCTCTGAACGGTATCTGACCGTGTTTTTTTCTCTCGGGTAATGATTTCGGTTTTCATAAGCAAATTCATCCCTTCCTTTAGTTATTTGATACATTTCCGCCATTTCGAAGCGTCGCCAACTGCATGATGCTTTCTTGTGTTGCTTCTCCATAGTCCAATTCACCGGTAACCCGGCCTTCACACATTACCACGACCCGATGGCTCATACGAAGAATTTCCGGAAGTTCCGAAGAAATCATAATAATTGATTTTCCCTGATGAGCCAGGTTATTCAATAATCGATAAATTTCGCTCTTTGCCCCAACATCAATGCCGCGGGTAGGTTCATCGAATAATAAAATACCGGTATCTTTGGCCAGCCATTTACCCACCACCAATTTCTGCTGGTTACCGCCTGAAAGATTCATCACTTTCTGATTCAAGCTCGGGGTTTTTATGGATAACTTGTCGACGATGGTTTTCACAATCTCGTGTACTTTTATATTTTGTATCCACCCCAAAAAACCGGTTAGTTTGCTAATGATTACCATCGCGATATTGGTTTCTACATCCAATCCCAGGCACAATCCGTATTGCTTCCGATCTTCAGAGAGGTAACCAATATCATGGCTCACTGCATCGCTCGGGCCTTTGATTTTGACCTTCTTGCCTTTAACCATGATTTCCCCTGAATCGAAAGGATCCGCCCCGAATACAGCGCGCGCCACCTCCGTACGTCCGGCACCCACCAAACCGGCAAAACCCAATATTTCACCCCGTTTTAGATAGAAGCTGACATCTTTAATCTCTTTTCCCCGGTTGAGGTGTTTTACTTCCAATACGATTTCCTGGTTAGGATTCTCGGGAATTTCAGGGGAAGATTCGTAAATGACGCGGCCTACCATCATTTTGATGATCTGGTCAATTTCGACCCCTTGTGTTGGAACCGTATCCACATACAAGCCATCACGCATCACCGTAATGCGGTCAGAAATCTGTTTGAGTTCTTCCAGTCGGTGAGATATATAGATAATTCCCACACCCTTATCACGAAGCTGGCGAATGATACGGAACAGTTCTATAATTTCCACAGAAGCTAATGCCGCCGTAGGTTCGTCCAGAATCAGTACATCGGAATGAAAAGAAAGAGCTTTGGCAATTTCAACCATTTGCTGCTTGGCAACACTCATATCCGCAACTTTGGTGCGGGGATTCAGCTTCAGATGCAGCATGTCGAAGATTTCCTGAGCTTTGTCATTTAAGGTATTTTCATCCAGTATAATCCGTGCTCCCCGAACCGGTTCGCGGCCGATGAAAATATTTTGAGCTGCGGTCAGGTGGCGCATCAGGTTAAGTTCCTGGTGAACCATACTAATCCCCAGACGCTGTGCCGCCCGGGGGTTAGGAATATGCACTTCATTGCCCTTATAAAAAATCCGCCCGGCGTCTTTCGAATATACGCCGGCAACCACTTTCATTAAAGTGGATTTTCCGGCGCCATTTTCCCCGACCAGGGCATGCACTTCTCCGGCCTTTAATTCAAACCGGCATTTTTTAAGGGCATCTACGCCAGGAAAAGATTTATCAATCCCCTCCATCAAGAGCAGTAGATCATCCATGGGTCATCCTCATCATTAAAAATTTCACTTTGGTCACATACAAGTTCATGAAAATAAATGATCAATTTTATTGATAAGCAGATAAACAGCTATTTATATTATGAGAGGCTGCTCATATCTTTTTGGACAGCCTCTCATTATTATTATACTATTTTAATTTATTAGTTTTTGCTAAGGTGTTTCTATTTATAAAGCAGCGCTGCAATCGCCGGGTCATCAATGTTGGTGCTGTCATACCAGTGGAAACCGGTGTCGATGAACTTAGGCAGTGTTTCACCTTTAATGGCTTTCACTGCAGCTTCAACACACTTGTAGCCAATACCGATGGGGTCCTGGGTGATTGCGCCAGCCAGAAGACCGGATCGGATGGCTTCCATCTGTTGTTGACCGGAGTCATAACCGATAACCACCAGCTTGCCCTTCATTCCCAATTCTTGTACGGCATTTAAGACACCAATGATCGAACCCTCGTTAGCGCCAAAGAAACCCTTAAGATTGGGGTTGCCCTGAATGATAGCTTTGGCCAGGTCTGTCGATTTCAGATGATCCCCACCGCCATACTGGGTAGCTACAATGGTGATGTTTGGATATTTTTCGGCAACTCTGTCGGTAAAGCCCTTGACACGATCGATACCGGTTCGGCTGGTCTGGTCATGTGCAATAATTGCCACTTGTCCGGCTCCGCCGATAAGTTCTGCCATTTTATCGGCTGCCAATGCAGCCGCACCAATATTATCGGTAGCTGCTGTACTCAGTGGGATGTCACTGTCAACTCCGGAGTCAAAACCGATCACGGGGATACCTTTTTCCTTGGTCTGCTCAAGCAGAGGAATGGCAGCTTTGGAGTCAACGGCGGCAAAGCAAATTGCGTCAGGATTCTTGTCAATAGCGACCTGAAGCATATCCATTTGCTTATCCACCATAGCCTCGCTCTCGGGTCCTTCAAAGGTGATGGTTACATCAAAGTCTTTGGCAGCTTGTTCAGCCCCGGCCTTAACTGCCAGCCAGAATTGGTGTTGGAATCCCTTTGAAATTAAAGGTATGTAGAGTTTTTTTGCCTCTGCTGATGAAAAAGAAACCACAGAAGAGAGAAGAATTGCTATCAGAACTATCGCGAGTATTAATTTTTGTTTTTTCATTTTATTTACCTCCTTTTATAAAATGAAAACAATATAATATTATCTTATCTATTTTATTTTTTTTGTCAAGATATTTGACTTTGAGCTTTCTGGCATAAAATCTCTACTGGTGATTACGGAAAATTTAACTCAATATGGAATAATAGGGACAGACACCTATTTATTGACTTTCTTCTTAGGTCTTACTTTCGACTTTAACTAAAAAACTTTGCTAAGCTTCTCTACAAATCTTGCAAGAGTAACGAGGGTCGGACTTTGCCATATCACTCTTCATCTTCCCGCTCTACTCTTTTTAGTCACTCTGCTTAGGGTACTATAATAGACAGCAAGATAATCTGCTATCTTTATTAAAGATAGCCGGCTCTTTGAGGTTTTGGGCTTTCATCGTTGGGTACTATAAAGAGCACCTATAAATTCTATTCTTAAGAATCTTGGGTCATGTGGTTAACATAGCATGTCTTTGCTACATTGGAAGATCTTACCCTTTATCGGGTTACCTACTAATTTAAAAGTAAAATATTAATTATTTAAGAAAATAGGTGTCTGTCCCTCTTTAT
>DSEL01000133.1 GCA_011056645.1 Candidatus Atribacteria bacterium | reverse complement strand
TAATTATATAGGGGCGTATTCATTACACCCCTATATAATTTTAATTTGTATTTTGGTTTTATGTTTTACACTTTTTAATGATCGTTATAAGCTATTTTCCTTAATTCTCCAATTGAATAATTAACCAATGGGTAAATTGGTAAATTATTATTGTTTTATTTTTTATTTTTTTCTTTTATTACCGCCTGAGCAGCAGCTAATCGAGCAATAGGAACCCTAAAAGGTGAACAGCTCACATAGTTTAATCCTACAGAATGACAAAATTCAACTGATTGCGGTTCTCCGCCATGCTCTCCGCAAATTCCTACTTCCAAATCAGGACGAGTTTTTCTTCCTAACTTGGTACCCAGCTCAACTAATTTTCCTACTCCTTCGCGATCCAATACTTCAAAAGGATTATTTTCTAAAATTTTATCGGTAACATATTTTAACAAGAATTTTCCTTCGGCGTCATCCCGGCTTATTCCAAAAGTAGTTTGAGTTAAATCATTAGTACCATAAGAAAAGAATTCAGCTTCTTTAGCAATCATGTCGGCAGTCAGTGCCGCTCTCGGTAATTCAATCATGGTGCCTACTTTATAATCTAATTCTACCCCGGCAGATTTTATCTTTTCGTCGGCAATTTTTCTGGTTCTCTTACATATCGGTGAAAACTCGTTTATATGACTGACCAGAGGAATCATTATCTCAGGCTTCACTTCTATGCCCTTCTTGGTTAATTCAATAGCAGCTTCAAT
Organism: Candidatus Atribacteria bacterium; assembly: GCA_011056645.1. Lineage (NCBI taxonomy): Bacteria > Pseudomonadati > Atribacterota > Candidatus Phoenicimicrobiia > Candidatus Pheonicimicrobiales > Candidatus Phoenicimicrobiaceae > Candidatus Sediminicultor > Candidatus Sediminicultor quartus. The sequence goes on along the minus strand of DSEL01000133.1, from coordinate 2,487 downwards.
GATGGCTTCTACCTGCATATCATATATTTCCGGGTATAATAAACCTAATCTACATCCTCTAAGCCCCAACATAGGATTCATTTCATGCAAAGATTTAATTATTTCTAATAGCTTTTCCTTCTCGGCAAGTTCCGCTGAATCTCTATTTTTTAATTTTAAAGTGGTAACTTCTATTAAAGTATCTTCTAGATTAGGTAAAAATTCATGAAGTGGAGGATCAAGAAGCCTGATAATCACGGGCAATCCTTCCATAGCTTTTAAAATACCCAAGAAATCTCCCTTCTGTACCGGCAGTAATTTTTCCAAGGCCTCTGCTCTACTTTTTATGCTATCGGCCATAATCATTTTTTGAACAATAGGTAATCTATCTTGCTGCATAAACATATGCTCTGTTCTGGTAAGTCCTATACCTTTTGCCCCTAATTCTCTTGCCTTTTTCGCATCTTCCGGTGTATCGGCATTAGCGTATACACCCAAACGTTTTATTTTATCGGCCCAGGATAACAGAGTTTCAAATTCTTTACTCATTTTCGGTTCGATAGTAGGCACTTTTCCAAGAAATACTTCACCAGTCCCTCCATCTATAGTGATAAATTCATCTTTCTTTATAATTAAATCATCAACGTAAATAATCTCTTTTTTTATACTAATATTTAAAACACTACAACCGGCTACACAAGCTTTGCCCATTCCTCTCGCTACCACAGCCGCATGACTGGTCATACCTCCTCTACTGGTAAGGACACCCTGTGCTTCTACCATCCCATGTATATCATCAGGTGTGGTTTCTGTTCTGACTAATATTATCTTTTCTCCTTTTTTTCCTAATTCTTCTGCTTCATCCGCAGTAAAGATAACTTTACCATAAGCAGCTCCCGGAGAAGCAGGCAATCCCTTAGCTATTACCTTAGTTTTAGCGTTTGGGTCTATTCTTTTATGTAATAGTTGATTTAATTGATTGGGCTCTACCCGCAGGATTGCCTCCTCTTTGGTAATTATTCCTTCTTCTACCATATCAACCGCAATTTTAAGCGCTGCTTGGGCGGTTCTTTTACCGGTTCTGGTCTGTAGTAAGTAGAGTTTTCCCCTTTCTATGGTAAATTCAAAATCTTGAACATCTCTATAATGTTTTTCTAAAATCGAAACAATTTCAATCAGTTCTTCATATACTTTTGATAAATCATTCTTAAGATTAGACAATGACAAAGGTGTTCTTATTCCTGCAACTACATCTTCTCCTTGAGCGTTTAAAAGATATTCGCCGTAATATTCCTTTTCTCCGGTGGAAGGATTTCTGGTAAATCCAACCCCTGTTCCTGAATCTTCTCCCATATTGCCAAAAACCATCTCTTGAATATTTACTGCTGTTCCCAAATCATCGGAAATTTTATTAATCCTCCGGTAAGTTACTGCCCTTTTAGTATTCCAGGAATTGAATACAGCGTCTATAGCAGTTTGTAATTGTAACTCCGGATTTTGAGGAAAATCTTTTCCGGTTTCTTTTTTGACGAGTTTTTTATATCCTTCTACTAATTCTTTCAGCCCTTTACAGTCAATTTCTGTATCTAATCTCACTTGATATTTTTCTTTTATCTCTTCTAAAATATGTTCAAATTTATCATGTTCAATACCCAAAACTACATTTCCAAACATCTGAATAAAACGTCGATAACTATCATAAGCAAAACGTTCATTTTGTGTGTTCTGGATAACTCCCTGAATAGTAATATCATTTAACCCTAGATTTAAAACTGTATCCATCATACCGGGCATGGAAATTGCAGCACCGGATCGGACGGAAACTAATAATGGGTTTTTTGGATCTCCCAATTTCTTTTTAGATACTTTCTCCAACCTTATTAAATGTTCTTTTATCTGGCCTTCTAACCCTTCCGGGTATTTTTGGCCATTTTTATAATATTCGATACAAGCTTCTGTACTTATAGTGAATCCATGAGGAACAGGAACTCCTATTCGGGTCATTTCTGCCAGACCTGCACCTTTCCCTCCTAAAATGGATTTCATATCCCCTTTTCCTTCATCAAAAAAATAGACATATTTTTTCATACTTATTTTTCCTCCTTTATCATTTTAAGTATATTTGTGGCAATGTCTTCAATAGCCATATTGGTTACGTTTATTATCTGACATCCAATTTTTTTATAAATACTGTCTGCATATTTTAACTCTTTGATTACTCTTTCTTTTTTATTATATACACCCTCGTCTGGAAGACCCAATGCTTTTAATCGTTCACTTCTTATTTCAATTAATTTATCGGGATCAATGCTTAAACCCACTACTTTCTCCGGTGGTAAACTGAATATTTCGATGGGCGGTTCAAATTCGAAATCTAATACTATATTGGCCACCTTTACCCCTTTATAGGCAAGATACATACTAAGGGGAGTTTTGGAAGTTCGAGACACTCCCAATATTACTATATCGGCTTTGGATAAATCTAATTCTCTCTGACAGGCATCATAC
>DSEL01000132.1 GCA_011056645.1 Candidatus Atribacteria bacterium | reverse complement strand
CTATATTACTATATTAAATTCAAAAAAAACCATCTTTTTACAGAAGTAATTTATAAAATCCCCTCCCTATTATTTCTATAACAGGGAAGGCAATGAAACAATGCCTTCCCGTAAAAAGCAGGTGGCGATACCTTCATCTTAATTATATTTAAGAATTCTTTTTTTTTATGTTGATATCGCCGGTTTCTATCCAATTAGTTCATCTTGCGAATGCGTATCTCAATCTCCTGCTCATCTTTCAACAATTCCACTAATTTAGAAGTGTCGGTATTATCGTAATGATAAGGGTACAGGATTTTTGGTTTGAACGATCTTGCGGCATCAGCGACCATCTCCGGCGTCATGGTGTAGGGCAGATTCATCGGCAAAAAAGCCACATCAATCCCTTGTAGTGTTTTCATCTCGGGAATATTCTCGGTGTCACCGGCTACATAGATTCGTTTATCACCAAAAGTCAGAATATATCCGTTTCCTACACCTTTTGGATGGAAAGGTTGATCATTATTACGCTTATGGATTATATTGTATGCCGCTACTGCCTCAAATTTTATTCCCTGGATGATTTGAACATCCCCATTCTTCCTCACAGTGCCGCCAGAAATCTTCCTGGCACAGGTTTCCGTAAGAATCAATTTGCTTTGATTGGTACGTAATATTTTGATAACTGATAAATCAAAATGGTCACTATGCTCGTGGGTAATTAAAATAATATCTGCCTTGGGAAGTTTAGAATAATCCGCCTGCTCACTGACCGGATCAACATGAATGACTTTTCCATTAAAGGTAAAGATTAAGCTCGCGTGCCCAATGAAAGTAATCTGCAGATCACCAGCGGAGGTGGGAATATTATCTTTTTCAAAAGAATTCTGAGTACTCGCTAAACCCGAAATACATCCAAAGACCACCAAAAATAAAATAAATTTAAACATCTTTCTCCCTCCTTAAAAAACCTTTTCCTGACAAGCATTGAATAGAATATTCATGGTTTTTTTCTCTTTATCGGCTATCTCTACTAATATTTTAGAAGCTTTATAAATATATTCAATATCTTTGGTATCTCCTGCTTTTATAAACAATTTTGATACTGCTTTCCATAGCCGGGCAATGTCGGCAAACATCTCATAGGATTCTTTTATTGCTTCTATTTTTAATATCTGGCAACTTTCTTTTAGGAAATCTCTATAAAGATTTCTGAACAGCGAGCCACCGGTACCGGCTTTTTCCATTAACATAGCCGTGGTTTTAAAATCTCCCTCCACATCTTTGGTCCGTTTAAACCATTTTATTATTTCTTTGCTGGTCTTTAAGATGCCCTTATAGCTAATATTTTCGATGGGAGGATTCAAGTAATTTTTAGTGTTATCACCTATAGCCTGTATAATTTCTTTATTCAGGTCATATTTTTTATGGGTAGCTTGAATAGTATAAGAGAGATTTTTAGATGACATAGGTCCTTTTTCATTCCTGGCCAGTTCAAGGTTCTTTAAAAAAGTTTTAACCAATCCACCTTGTTGCGTGGTATCAGCCAGATAAGCACTATTTTCATCATATCCGTACATGGCTACATAATGGCCGGCAAAATGAATTTTATTCGTAAAATAGTCCAGGTGATAACAATCCAGTTTTATTCCTACGGGAATTCCTGAATCAATGTTTTCTCTTACATTTTCCCAGGCTTTTTTTGGTGAAGAGGTTTCCCAAACATTCAATTTTAAGTTCAGGTGTTTGGTAATATTTTGGGTTAATAAATCCGTTTTTATCCTTCCCCCTATAAAAGGGAAATCCATGGTTTTCATGTTCTAGATAATGAAGTTCAATCCCTCGCCCAATCCAAAAAGCATGGGTTCGGATAAGTTATTTCCTAAATGGAGAAGTAAGCTGCCTGTGGCAGTGGTTTCACAATGTTGACCGGCAAATGGTTTAAAATTTTTAATGATCATTTTTTTACCTCTTTCTCTTCTATAGTTATTTTACCATATTTTATTAATTTCTACAGATAAAAGGTGTTTTTCAATCTTTTCTCTTTCATTTTTAGCCTTTAAAGAGGTAAATAAAAAAATAGAAGGCCATTACTAAGGATAAAGACAGTCTGATAAAAAGTGCTATAATACTTCCGATAAAAGTGGCCAGGCCAGCCTTTAGGGCTATTGAGTTTTCTTTGCCGGCGATAAGCTCTCCGACTATTGCACCAATAAATACGCCTAATATCATTCCAAGAGGAGGAAAGAAGATGATTCCGGCTATCATCCCAATGATTGCTCCCCAGATTCCGTATTTGCTAGTACCGTATAATTTTGCTCCCAGTAGAGGTAGAAAATAATCTACCAGGGAGACGATAACAGTTAAGACAGCAAACCTGACCAGGAAACTTTTACTAAAAACAGGTTCTTCTTTGGCAAATTGGAGCAATAAAAGGGCAGCATAATTAAGGGGAGGCCCGGGAAGTGCGGGAAGAATACAGCCAATTATTCCTATGATGATACAAATTATTCCTGATAAAATTAAAATAAATTCCATCACGCTAAAACATTCCCTTCTTTTTTTCTTTTTCCCTTAGTTTATCATATTTTTTATGTAAGTAGCTATCTTACAATTTATTTATTTTTGAACTATTTTTTAAATTTGTGCTTGCGCTTACAAAGATAAGAGCTAATGCACCCATAGTCTGCAATGCACTTTGAGATAAGGAATTAGCTATAAGCAGGAATAATTTTTGAGTACTGTGCATTTACTCCATATTTTTCTCTCATTCTCCCTAGAAAAGAATGAATTTTTCTCTTATAATCAGGGATTGCCTTCCCTTTGGGATAAAGTAAAACATAATCAGAGTAGTATTCTGGAAGTTCTCTTTGAATAAAACTAAAATATCTGTCCTTAATTCCTCCCGATAAATAAAGAATTCCGCTTAACATATAATCTACTTTTACTTCAGAGGCCTGCTTTACCATCTTTTCCATGGATGTTTTATCATCAGAGAGGAAGGGCAATATAGGGAAAAAATGAAAACCAGTTGAAGCTTTCGTTTTACTAAACGCTTGCAAAATATTCCTCCTGGCCTCAGGTAAATTCGCCCTAGGTTCAACTATTGAAGATATATCATCATTTTCAGAAGTTATGGTTACTGTAATATTAACCCAGGCATGGTGTGCCAGCTGATCTATCAATTCGATATCGCGCAGGATTAGGTCAGATTTTGTGCTGATAATAACCGGCTGTTTGTACTTAATCAAAATTTTTAGAATATCCGGCATCAGTTTAAATTTCTTTTCTGCAGGCTGATAACTATCGCAGACGCCTCCAATGTTTATTAATTTCCCGCCGGTTTTACCCCTTTTCAGTTCTTTTTCAAGGACTTCACTAATATTTGTTTTTACAAAAATATCACTTTCATATTTCTTTGAATTTAAATATTTATGACTTTTCCTGGCATAACAGTATTGGCAGTTATGAGAGCATCCACGGTATATATTTAAATCAAAGGAATAAGGTAATCCCTTGCGCTTTAATTGATACAAAGCTTCTTTGCATTTATAATCCTGGAAAATTATTGTTGATTTTTCTTCATTATTGTATAAATCCATATCCGATAATACATTTAATCCCTAAACCGCTTTCCCTTTTTATGGTATTCCTGTAGGCTTTTTAACTACTACCATTATCTCAATCTCATCAAGGCTAATTTTTTGTCGATTCTGGCTACCTGCACAGTTCCATCCTAGATATTTACTACTTCGAATCCTGCCTGGTGAAAAAGCATAACCAACTCTGTAGGCATATATCCACGCTCTTTTGTGCGAACACTTTTTTTGCCTTCAGATTTTTTAAAATTAATAATCGGCCAATTTAGACAGAACGATGCTGATAAAAGAGCTTGGTTACAATCCACCCGAATAGAAACATGGAAGTAAATAATTCTATCATGTGAGGAAACCGAATAGTTGGCGGCATAAACTCATTGGGCGGGAGTACCAGAGAAGCCAATAAAACAGAAAATAACAAAGATACAGTCCAGCCGGTTTCCCGAAAACTGCCTTTTAGCATAGAAATGACCGGAAAGGCTAAAAAGGCAAATAAGATTCCTCTTATCAGTTGGAAGGGAATAATCCAGGGGGGCATCTGCAGCCCGGCATAATATTCATCAAAAGCAGCCCCGGCTAAAGGTTTGAATACCAAAGCCCCAAAGAGGATATAGATAATAGTATAGATTAAAGCTACCAAACTTAATTTAACTATCCACTGCCGGATATTCATTGCTATTTTTACGATTTGTTCTATTCCTTCTTCTGTTCTGAAATATTTTCCATGAGTAACTACTATTAGGGGAGCCAATATCGCTGCTCTTACTGCTCCATTAAAGAATAAACTAAAAGTATCTTTTGTTGGAATTATATCCACTAAATGCTGTAGAAAAACCACTGCTTCTATCTGAGTCATAAAAGTAGTTATTCCGAAATAGATTAAAAAAACCGTACAGATTAATCTCCAGCCACTCCAACTGGTTCGTATAATGGGGTAGCCAAGGACCAGTGCTGGCAAAAATCCCATTAACCATAAAGAGATAAAGCCATCACTTAAAGAAAAATTAATTTGTAATCTCCAAAAATCAATTCTAAAAAGAATAGAAATTATCAAACCCAAACCCAATGATTTTAATAAAAATATAAAATTTATATTTCTATTCATCAGTATTGCACCTCTTTCAATTGAATTTTATTTTCCTTTTTTATTTTTTATTATACTCACCATATATTCTTTATTTGTCAGGATATCATAAAAGAAATTGAGAAGATTTTCAAACCCAGTTTACTTTTCCCCAGTCCTCTCTAAAATCCATTGGCCCACCAAGTGTAACACTTCTGGTGAAATCGTTTCTTCAATCTTTGCATATTCAGCAGGCAATCCCGTTTGAGAAGTTTGAAAAAGATGATTAAGGCCGGGTAATTCTTTGACCGTAAAATTTTTGT
>DSEL01000131.1:0-10000 GCA_011056645.1 Candidatus Atribacteria bacterium | reverse complement strand
GGGGTCTTTCATAAATCATGAAAAACATCTGGCTGGGTACTATAGATTTTTCAAAGAACTACTGGTGTCTTAAGAAGTGACAGATTCCATACTAACAAAGTTAGCAGCGGTTGTCAAGAGTTATCTTTTCTATTTCGAAAAGAAATTTGATATTTTTTTGCACCCTCTTCCGGCGACTATCATTATAGTATAATCGGGGGGAAAGTGCAAGGGGGTGAATAGCCTATCAAGCATTGATTAGCGTGTATCGATTAAAGAAAGATAAAGAAAAAAAGAAAAACCAAAATAACTTTTATTATATAAATAACTATCTAGTAAAACGTCAACTAATCATCTTAAAAATCATCACTGAAAAAATACTTATGTACTCTCAAATCTTCAGTCAACTCCGGATGGAAAGAGGATACTAAAATATTTTCCTGTCGAGCCATTACAATCTTTCCGTTAAACTCAGCTAAAACTTTCACTCCCTTTCCTATTTTCTTAATATAGGGAGCTCTAATGAATACTGCCTTAAAAGGTTTTCCGGAAAGATCTTCTATTTTTAAATCAACTTCAAAACTATCTACCTGCCTTCCAAAAGCATTTCTTTCTACTACAATATCTATTAAATCAAATTTTACCTGCTCAATACCCATAACCTTATTTGCTAATAAAATCATCCCCGCACAAGTCCCAAATATAGGCATTCCTTCTCTGCCTTTCTTAATAATCTCGCAGTCTAAACCATATATTTTAGCTAACTTACCAATAGCGGTACTTTCTCCTCCGGGAATTATTAATCTATCTACTTTTTCTAAATCTCCAACCGTTTTTACCTTGATTCCCTCAAAACCACACCTTTTTATCATCTCTAAATGTTCTTCTACTGCTCCCTGTAGGGATAATACTCCGACTTTCAAGATTACCTTCCTTGGCTCCTCTCTGTTCAATCTTTGATCTAATTCTTAACTTACCAACCTCTGTCTTGCATACGTTCAGCTGCAGCAATTTGAGAAATTTCTATCCCTTTCATGGCTTCACCTAATCCTTCTGAAACTTGTGCAATAATTTTAGGATTATCGTAATGGGTAGTAGCCTCTACAATTGCCTTCGCCCTTATTTTAGGATCATCTGATTTAAATATTCCTGAACCTACAAACACGCCATCTGCTCCCAACTGCATCATTAAAGCTGCATCGGCGGGGGTAGCTATCCCTCCGGCGGCAAAATTAACTACGGGTAATTTTCCTTTATGCGCTACCTCTTGTAAAAGTTCAAATGGAGCACCTAATTCTTTGGCTTTGGTCATTAATTCCTCTTTGGGTATATTTTTTAATCTTCTTATCTCATCCATGACCTGACGCATATGTCTTACCGCTTCTACTATATTTCCTGTTCCCGGTTCTCCTTTAGTTCTAATCATTGCTGCCCCCTCTCCTATCCTACGTAAAGCCTCACCTAAATTCCTTGCTCCACAGACAAAAGGAACCTTAAAGTTTAATTTATCTATATGGTAATTTTCATCAGCAGGAGTTAGTACTTCACTTTCGTCAATATAATCAACTCCTAAGGCTTCTAAAACTTGAGCTTCCACAAAATGCCCAATCCTTGCTTTAGCCATAACCGGAATAGTGACTGCTTGCATGATTTCTTTTATTATTTTAGGGTCAGCCATTCTGGCAACCCCACCAGCAGATCGGATATCAGCAGGAACCCTTTCCAAGGCCATCACTGCTACCGCACCTGCTTCTTCGGCAATTTTTGCATGTTCTACACTCACCACATCCATGATTACCCCACCTTTTAACATCTCGGCTAAACCTTTTTTAAGACGATAGGTACCTTTTTCTTCCATTTATTTACTCTCCTCTCCTTAGCGTTCTATTTATCTATATTATAATAGAAAAAAATATAAAAACAACTATTCTTCTCCGCACTAAATTTTATCCTCATTTTTAGAAAATAAATAATTATTTTTTACCGATTGTGCAAAGAAATATAAAAAACCTGTACAAAGAAGATACCGCAAATCTCGAGGATTTACGGTATCTTCTATAATTAATACTTATTATCTTCTATTAAAAGAGATCTATATGATCATTTATTTGTTGTCTTTTGCTATAGGTGAAGCTAAGTGTTCATAAAGTTTCCAACGTTTTAAAACTCCCTCTTGAGCTTCTTTAAGCAATTTTTTAGCTTCCTTCGGCATAGTTCGAGTCAGCATTTTATATCTATTTTCATTATAAATATAATCTTCCAAAGGAATACTGGGAGCTTTGGAATCCAACTGTAGAGGATTTTTACCCTCTTTATCAAGATCTGGATTGAATCTTATTAAAGGCCAATATCCCGATTGAACCGCTAACTTCTGTTGTTCTAAACCATGAATCAAATTATATCCATGGCTAATACAAGAACTATAAGCAATAATAAGGGAGGGACCCTCATATGCTTCTGCCTCCTGGAAAGCTTTAATCACTTGTGTATCATTAGCTCCTAAGGCTATTCGAGCTACATATACATCTCTATAAGAAATTGCCATCATTGCCAAATCTTTCTTGAAAGTCCTCTTGCCTCCAGCGGCAAACTTGGCAATTGCTCCAAGAGGAGTCGCTTTAGACATCTGACCACCCGTATTAGAATAAGTTTCAGAATCTAATACCAAGATATTAACATTGCGCCTTTGGGCGATAACATGATCCAACCCTCCATAACCGATATCATAAGCCCACCCATCTCCACCTACAATCCACACACTCTTTTTAACTAAAACATCAATTAAACTGAGTAAATCTTCTGCCTCAGATTTTTTTAAATTTTTCAATTTTTTCTCTAATATTTTTACTCTTTTTCTCTGTTGGTATAGTCCTTCCTCGGTAGACTGATCGGCAGTTTTAATTTCACTAACTAAATCCTTTCCTACATCAGAAGAAAGCCGATCTAATAATTCTAAAGCATATTCAATCTGTTTATCTATCGCTAACCTCATACCTAATCCAAATTCGGCATTATCTTCGAAAAGGGAATTAGACCAGGCGGGACCTCTGCCTTCTTTATTAAAAGTCCAAGGGGTAGCCGGCAAATTGCCTCCATAAATAGAAGAACACCCGGTAGCATTAGCGATCACTGCTCTATCTCCATACAATTGACTTAAGAGTTTTACATAGGGTGTTTCGCCACAACCAGCGCATGCGCCGGAAAATTCGAAAAGTGGCTGTAAGAACTGAATATTTCTGACTGCACTAAGCTTTAATGCTTTTCGATCTACTTCAGGAAGGTCTAAGAAAAATTTCCAATTTTTAGATTCTTGTTCTCTAACTGAAGGTTGGGAAACCATGTTCAAGGCCTTTAGCTTAGGATTAGTTTTATTTTTTGTGGGGCAATTGACTATACAAAGGGCACAGCCGGTACAATCTTCAGGAGAAACTTGAAGGGTAAATTTCAGTCCTTTAAATTGAGAATTCTTTGCATCTATAGACTTAAAGGTATCAGGAGCAGAAGATAATAATTTTGGATCACACACTTTTGCTCTGATCACTGCATGAGGGCATACCATCACGCATTTCCCACACTGGATACAGGTATTAGGATCCCAGGCAGGAATTTCTTGGGCAATATTTCTCTTCTCCCATTGAGTAGTACCACTGGGGAAAGTTCCATCCGGAGAAAAAACACTAACCGGCAAATCATCGCCTTTCCCGGCAATTATCTTTGCGGTTACCTTTTGCACGAATTCAGGCGCTTCTATCGGAACAGAAAGATGTTTAGGTAATTTACTATTAGGTTTACTTGGTACCTTTACTTCATGAAGATTTGCAAGAGTATTGTCTACCGCAGCAAAATTAGTATTTACTATTTTTTCTCCCTTCTTCCCGTAACTTTCTTCGATGTGGTGTTTTATTGCTTTTATAGCCTTTTCAATGGGAATCACTTTACTAAGAGAGAAAAAACATACTTGCATAATCGTGTTAATTCTTGCCCCCAAACCTACCTCTTTAGCAATCTTGTAAGCGTCAATTACATAAAAACGTAATTTTTTCTTGATAATGATTTCTTGAATAGAGTAAGGCAGGTAATCCCAAACTTCATCGGCAGAATAAGAACTGTTCAATAGAAATATTGCTCCCGGCTGAGTAGTCTCCAATACATCATAACGTTCCAGGAAGGAAAACTGATGACAAGCAACAAAATTTGCCCGGTTGACTAAATAAGTAGAATGAATAGGAGTCGGTCCAAATCTTAGATGAGAAATAGTTAGTGAACCGGCTTTCCGAGAATCATAAACAAAATAACCTTGAGCAAAATTATCGGTCTCTTCACCAATAATCTTGATAGAATTTTTGTTAGCGCCTACTGTTCCATCCGAACCAAGACCGTAAAAGACTGCCCGAGTTCTATCCGCTGGTTCGACGGAAAAATCAGGATCATAAGGAAGGCTAGTATGGGTTACATCATCATTTATCCCTATGGTGAAATGATTCTTGGGTATTTCTTTTTTCATCTCCTCAAATATTCCCTTGATCATAGCGGGGGTAAATTCTTTAGAGGAAAGTCCATATCTCCCTCCAATTATTTTAGGAGTCTTTTTGAAAGGAGTTTTCCCTTCAGACATTCCTTCCTGTATTGCGGTTACTATATCAGCATAAAGTGGTTCTCCAATACTTCCCGGCTCTTTAGTTCGGTCCAAAGCAGCAATAGTCTTTACTGTTTTAGGGAGAGAACTGTTAAAATGCTTGATAGAAAATGGACGGTAAAGACGAACTTTTACTAAACCTACCTTTTCTCCTTTTTTCATTAAATATTCCACTGTTTCTTCCACTGCCTCAGCTCCTGAACCCATTAATACAATTACCCTTTCAGCGTCCAAGGCACCAAAATATTGGAACAGTTCATATTTTCTCCTTACAACTTTCTCAAATTTTTCCATAACTTTCTGCACAATATCAGGACAATTAAGGTAATAAGGGTTGACTGTTTCTCTTGCCTGGAAGAATACATCCGGATTTTGGGCTGTACCCCTAATAAAAGGATGATCAGGAGAAAGTGCCCTCTTTCTGTGAGCTCTTACCAGATCGTCATTAACTAAAGGTTTCATATCTTGGGGAGTTAAAAGTTCTATTTTTGAAACCTCACTTGAAGTCCGAAAACCATCGAAGAAATGAAGAAATGGTACTCGAGATTCCAGGGTGGCTGCTTGAGCGATTAAAGGAAAATCCATCGCCTCCTGAACTGAGTTAGAAGCAAGTAAAGCAAAGCCAGTTCCTCTGGTGGCCATAACATCACTATGATCACCAAATATAGAAAGCGCCTGGCAGGCCACCGAACGAGCAGCAACATTAAATACGGTAGAGGTCAATTCCCCGGCAATTTTAAACATATTAGGAATCATTAATAATAGTCCTTGAGATGCTGTAAACGTTGTTGTAAGAGCTCCTCTTTGTAAAGAACCATGAGTAGCTCCCGAGGCACCCCCCTCACTTTGCATTTCAGTTATCTGAGGAACCGTCCCCCAGATATTCGGTTTTCCCTCAGAAGCCCAAAGATCAGCAAATTCACCCATAGGAGAAGAAGGGGTAATAGGATATATGGTTGCAACCTCGCTTAGATGAAACGATGTATGAGCCGCTGCGGTATTCCCGTCAATCGTAGTTTTTATTCTGTTCATTATCATGAACCTCCGTTTTTAAAATATTTTGATTAATTTATGTATTTTTATTTTATCAGAAAACATAAATTTTATAAAATTATTTATTTTGATCTGCATTTAACGTTTCGTTTTGATTTATCTTTTATTCTCAGTAATTACTTAATTTCTTGTCTGGACATTAAAGCTTGAGTTAAAGTCACTTCGTCTGCAAACTCTAAGCTTCCCCCTATCGGAACTCCATAGGCAATGCGAGTTACTTTAACTTTTAAAGGTTCGATCAATTTGGTAATATAGGAAGCGGTAACTTCTCCCTCAATGTTGGGATTAGTAGCTAATATTATCTCTTTTATCTTTTCGTCTTTTATTCTATTCAATAAACTATTAATCTTTAAATTTTCCGGTTCTACTCCATCTAAAGGAGAAATGACTCCTTCTAAAACATGGTATAATCCTTTATATTCTCCAGTATTCTCTATGGCAATTAAATCCCTTACCCCTTCTATAACACATATAGTAGACTTATCTCTATCGGTGTTCCGGCAAATTTCACATTTCTCTTGATCAGTTATATTGCCGCAAATCGAACAATGCTTCACTTTTTCTTTTGCCTCTAGTATTGTCCTAGCTAAACTTGTAACATTTTCCGAAGAATTCTTTAAAATATAAAAAGCTAATCTCTGAGCTGTCTTGGGTCCTATTCCTGGCATTTTCGAAAATTCATCAATTAATCTAGCAAAAGGTTTAGTATATCTAAAGGACACTTTTGCCTCCTTTTAAAATAATCCGGGGACATTCATTCCCCCGGTTAATTTACTCATCTCCTGGGCAGCTAATTCTTTCGATTGACGTAATGACTCATTGACTGCCGCTAAAATTAAATCTTCTAACATCTCTTTTTCGTTAGCATCTATTACATCCGGCTCTATTTTTATTTCTTTAATTTCTTGTTGGCCGTTTATTACAATCTCAATCATACCTCCACCAGAAGAAACTTTGACTTCCTTTTCTGCCAATTCTTTTTTTATCTCTTCCATCTTTTTTTGCATAGCTTGTGCTTGTTTCATAAGAAACTTCATATCCATTGCTTATCTTGCTTCCTCCTTTTTTTAAAATAAATAGTCTATTTTTCTTCAGTAATCGTTCCTTCAAATAAATTTAAGGATTCTTTAATTAATATATTATCTTTAATAATTCCATGATTCCTTTTTTTTAGTTTATCTTTCTCTTCTCTTGCTCTTTCTTGCTTATTTTCGTTTCTTTTTTCAAGGGCTTTCTTCTTGTTTTCTTGTTCAACCTCTAAATAAGAATCTTCCTGGTTGCTGTTATTAATAATACATTCTATTGTCAAAAATCTACCGCTTTCTTCTTTAATTAATTCCTGCAATAATATTTTGTTATTTTGCTTTTCTAAACTCTCTTTGTGAAAGGTATATTCCTCATTGAAACCGATTATCAATTTATCATTTTCAATAGTAATTAAATTGTTTGCAATGATAAAAGAATAAACTGCTATTTTAGTCTTCCTTATCCTTTCTAAAATCGTAGGCCATACCTGCATCAATTCTATATTTTTAGGCGATTCTTTAGCTTTAACAGAAGAATCTTCCTTGCTCTTTACTTTTTCCTGAATGTTTTTCTTTAGTGGCTCTTTCTCTCTTATTCCTCCGTTTTTCTTGCCTAATATCAATTTATCTTTCCTGGTAGAGAATTCCGAGAAATATTCACCTTTATTCCTCTCAACCTCTTTTAAAAGATAACTCTCCTCCGTAGTAAATTTGATTACTAACATTTCCAATAAAATCCAGGGACGGCGAATATATCTTACCTTTCTTTCTGCGTCAGATAGATAATCAACAATATTAAATAGTTTTTCCAATTTAATTATTTTAGATTGCTTTAATAAACGTGCTCTGTCTTCAACGAATATTCCCTGATAATTTAGTATTTCTTCTGGGCAAACTTTAGCTAAAGATAAGTTATGAACAAACTCCATCAAGTTTTTTATGAATTGAGAAGCATCTGCTCCTAAATCAGATGTACGATTAATTATCTCTATCCCTTTAAGGGTATCATTCTTTATTATTGCTTCTATAAACTCAAAAAAAACCTCTTCTTCAATTACTCCCAAAACCTCACCGACACTTTTAGAAGTTATATCCTTACCACAATAGGCAATAATCTGATCTAAAGTACTTTCAGCATCTCGCATTGAACCTGTCGAACTTCTGGCTATTATATTTAAAGTTTTATCACTTATATTTAATTCTTCGTCTTTTGCAATCATTTTTAATTTAGTGATAAGATCCGTTAAAGATATCCTTCTAAAATTAAACCACTGACATCGTGATAAAATAGTACTAGGAATTTTATGGGGGTCGGTAGTAGCAAAAATAAAAATCACGTGTACGGGCGGCTCTTCCAGAGTTTTCAACAAAGCATTAAATGCACCTTGGGATAACATGTGTACTTCATCAATAATATATATCTTATATTTCCCCTCTGCAGGTGCAAAGTTCACTTTATTTCTTAATTCTCTAATGCTATCTACTCCATTATTCGAGGCACCGTCAATCTCTATTACATCCATAGAATAGCCATCGGTAATTCTAATACATCTTTCACATTTATTGCAAGGATGAGGAGTGGAACCTTTTTCACAGTTTAATGATTTAGCTAAAATACGAGCAGTTGTTGTTTTTCCAACTCCTCTTGGACCAGAGAAAATATAAGCATGAGAAATTCTATTTAGGGAGATAGCGTTAATTAAAGTTTGGGTGATATGTTTTTGCCCAATTATTTCCTCAAAAGTTTGTGGCCGCCATTTGCGATAAAGTGATTGGTATTCCATGAATGCTCCTTATAGTTTAAATTCAGATAAAAATCCTTTCAAATTATCAATTTTTGCTTTATTTACAACTATAATTTTAATGATCGTGCACCTGCCTCTGATTTATCCTTCCAAGCGATTCTAAGATAGTTTGCTCCAATCAGGTTTACTTGCGGCACCCAAAGAGATTTGCTTACCGCTGCTTCTTTCCAGATCTGACGGAGTTCACAATTCTTTGCTGCACAAGGCCCAATCTTCATCGCCACTTATCTTAGTCAGCCTTAAAAAGATAAAACCTCGGGCAGGAATTCAACCCTGCTATAGCGGATTGCAGGTTACAGGGCACCGCTATCTCCCCGTCTAGCACGATCACTTTAGTATTGATCTCAAAAACATCAACTTATGAGAGCTATTTTTACTGGCGGAGAGGGCGGGATTCGAACCCGCGTGACAGCTTATGGCCGCCTAATCGCTCTCCAGGCGATCCCGTTATGACCACTTCGGTACCTCTCCTTTTTCTTTTATCTGCCTAATAAATAATAACCTTAATAATCATTAGTGTCAAAAATATTTTTCTATTTACCTTACTGATTATCCTGAAACATTTTCCCCTTATTTCAACAAGTTTATATTTATTGATTTTTTGGCGGAGAGGGCGGGATTCGAACCCGCGAGATAGGTATTACCCACCTACTCGATTTCGAGTCGAGCGCTTTCAACCGGGCTCAGCCACCTCTCCTTAGTTACTTGTTTAGTTAGTTAATTAGTTTAATAGTATAATAATAATTCCTCAACTAGCTTACCAAATGACTAACTAACGAATCAAAATACATAACTAAATTATCGTCTTTCCTGAAAAAATTTTTGTAAAATTAAACTACATTCTTTTTCTAATACTCCGCTCACTACTTCCATTTTATGATTAAACCTATTATCTTTTAGGATATTAATAATACTTCCTGCCGCCCCAGCTTTAGGGTCAGAAGCCCCAAATATTAATTTATTCATTCTGGCCTGAAGCATGGCATAAGCACACATGGGACAAGGTTCTAAGGTAACATAAAGGTCAATACCTTCCAAGTGCCAATTTCCTAAATATTTAGCAGCTTGTTGGATTGCTATTATTTCAGCATGAGCAGTGGGGTCTTGTAATTCTTCTTTCTGATTATGAGCCCGGGCAATTATCTTATTTTTATATACAACTACTGCTCCGACCGGAACTTCCTGGCGGGAATAAGCTATTTCTGCCTCTTTCAAAGCTTCTTGCATCAAGTTAATATCTTTATCCTTGTTTTTTAACATATTCTTAATATGAAGACTTTCCGGAAGTATTGATATTGGTGCGCCCGGAGGGACTCGAACCCCCAGTCTACTGATCCGTAGTCAGTTGCTTTATCCAATTGAGCCACGGGCGCTATAATACAATAGAAGTTCCCTATTGATTTTATTATAATTTATTTTCTTAGTCAAATTTATTAAAAAGAAAATATCGAGTGAAAACAGTATCTCGATACTTTCTTATATTAATTGAAATATTGGTATAT
>DSEL01000130.1 GCA_011056645.1 Candidatus Atribacteria bacterium | reverse complement strand
GTATAGTTTTTGTCAAGCCTTCAAATATACTGCCGAACATATAATATGAACGAAGAAGATAAAGGCAGGATTGACGTATAGTAATAGCAGATAAAAAAATTGGCATTGAGTAATGAGAATGAGTTAAAAAAGTGAAAGAAATTGTATTTCTTTAGTGTTATTATAATAGAGACAGGTGTAGAGATAAACAAATAATAAAAAACATCTACAAGAAGATGTCTTTTGTCTATCTAAGGACGAGGAATTATTTGAGGAAAAGTAGTAAACTAATTGAGAAAGAAAAAGACTATTAGCTTCCATATTCTTTTAATTTAAAGGAGATGTAATGATGAGTATGATGATAAAAACTAAAATAGTATGTACTATTGGACCAGCGAGCAGTTCCTATGAAAAAATAGAGAAGCTGATCCAGGGAGGTATGGATGTTGCTCGTTTGAATTTTTCTCACGGAAGGTATGAAGAACACTGTCAAGTCATTGAAAATATTCGCCAAGCTTCTTTGAAGAATCATATGCCCATAGCCATCCTTCAAGATTTGGGAGGACCAAAGATAAGAATTGGAGAGATTAAAAAAGAGCCTATTTTTTTAAAAGAAGGCTCTACTTTTATTCTTACAAATCGTGGGGTTCCCGGAGACGAACAGGCAGTATCTGTTACCTTTCCTTCTTTACCTCAGAAAGTGAAGAGAGGTGATTGCATTTTTTTAGCTGACGGAACTTTAGAGCTTAAAGTGAAAGAGCTTAGCTCTACAGATATTACCTGTTGGATAGTGAGAGGTGGAAAACTAAGCTCTCATAAAGGGGTTAACATCCCGAACATATCGATGGATATTCCATCTTTAACTGAAAAAGATTATCAGGATATTCTTTTTGGAATAAAAAATAGAGTTGATTATATCGGTCTTTCTTTTATCAGAAATGCTGAGGATGTTTTGAGGGTAAGAAAAATCTTGAAGGAAAATGCAGCCGAGGATATTTCCTTAATTGCCAAAATAGAAAAGAAAGAGGCAATAAATAACTTGAAAGAAATAATTGAAGTTTCTGATGGGATAATGATAGCTCGGGGTGATCTGGGAGTAGAAATACCTTTAGAAAATGTCCCACTGGTTCAAAAGGACATTATAAAAAGATGTAATTTTGTGGGAAAGCCGGTAATTACTGCAACCCAGATGCTAATGTCGATGGTGAATGTACCTCGTCCTACCCGTGCAGAAGTAACCGATGTGGCTAACGCAATTCTTGATGGGACTGATGCCGTGATGTTATCTGAGGAGACTGCAGTAGGAAATTACCCTTTAGAGGCAGTAGAAACCATGAATAAGATAGCCCTGAGAATTGAAAAAGTTATAGATTATAAAAAAATATTGACAGAGAGGTCGCTTTCGGTTAAATCTACCAATCCGGATGCGATAAGTCACGCTACCTGTCAGGTAGCTATGGATTTAAAAGCAAAAGCTATCGTTACTTTTACTCTTTCCGGGAGTACAGCTCGCATGGTATCCCGATATCGTCCCTCTGTTCCTATTATTGCAGCCAGTACCCAGGATTCCACAGTTAGAAAACTCGCTCTTAGCTGGGGAGTCTACCCTTTTAGAGCTGATGAATTGGAAAACACCGACGATATGATTGAAAAATCGAAGAAGATTGCTTTAAAAACCGGATTGGCCAACTCAGGAGATAAGATTGTCATCACTGCGGGAATTCCTTTTAAAGTTCCCGGCACCACTAATTTACTAAAAGTAGAAACATTATGATACAGGGGACGGTTCTCTGTATCATTTAAGGCCTTGTG
>DSEL01000129.1 GCA_011056645.1 Candidatus Atribacteria bacterium | reverse complement strand
TACGTGCTGCCGCTTTTGAACCGAGAATAAAGCGTGTTATAGCTTCCGGCCATGCCATTGATTATATGAAATGTTATCCTTATTTAATTCGTATCATGCACCTTTGGTTCTTGAAGCAGAAAAACCTGGAAGGTTTTATGAATAAAATGGCAAGCAAGAAATCTAAAGCAAACAACCCTCAAGGATGGATGACAAAACAGTTGATGTATATCACCCAAAAAGATAATCCGATGGAAGCGTTTGAAACCTGGCTCGCCTTGAATGAAGAGAATATTCATTCTGATAAAGTTATTCAAGATGTTCTGTTACTGAGTGGAAGAAACGACCATTTTATTCCCATAAAGATGCATAAAAAACAGATTGACGCCTTAGTAAATGCCAAATCAATTACCGATAGGATTTTTACAAAGAACGAGAATGCTCAAAATCATTGCCAGATTGGTAATATTAAATTGTTACTTGATGTAATTATTGATTGGATAAGGATTAAATCATAAATCATTCTTTAGCCATCTATCTCGTTAAGCGGTTTACCCCACTTTCCTTATCTAAAATCGGTGAACTTTTCAAGATGGATTATTCAGCCGTTTCCCAGGCTGCTAAAAGATTTGAACAAAAATGCGAAGTTAATCATGAAATAAGAGAGAAGATGCAAAAGGTGATAACAGCCTTAAAAGAAATATGAATGTCAAATGTTGAGACTCCTTTACTGCTCTCAGGAAGGAGAATCTATGATAGATTATCTAACCTATTACTATAAGCATGGCACAGAACCATTTCGAAGCCTGTCTGCGTTACCAGATAAAGAAGTCATAAAAATTATGGAAGAACTTTGCGATGACACTCTTTTTGGGGCAAGATTCAAAGATCCAATTCAGTATATGCGTAACCGAAGGCAAACGGAGCAGTGGGTACGTGAGGAGTTCATAAAAAAAGGTGGGCGACCTCAAGATGCTTATCCGATTCCAATGGTGCTTGGGGAATCCAAATGGATGGTAAAACAAGCTCCCGATCCTGATGCTCATGGGGAAATACGCATACCTCTCTCAGTCTTTACGGAGTACGATGTCAGTTTTACTTACCCAGATAGCATGATCTCTCTATGGTTTGGTAGGGAGAGACCAAAAGAATATTATCTGCCAGATTATCACGGCAAGGTTTTCACCTTATCGGAAATACTTTCAATAGTAGGAGAAAAGGGATTGCCTGAGGAAGACTGGGAAACAAATCTTCCCAATAACCTTGCTCCTTACATTGAAGCACAATTATGGAATCATAAACTGCTTAAAATATTTTAGCAGCAGCAACAGCAGGGGAAAAAATTACACCCTAATGTTGTTGCTGTTCTTACTTGTTGCATGTTAGTGTGGAAAAATTCCATAAGAGGTTAGGAAAATATTTACCTCATCATACAGAGATTGAGAAAGAATTGGAGGAAAATAATTTTATTTTAAAAAGAAGGATTTTTTAAAACTTTTGTCTTATCAATATAAAGATGCAAAAAATTTAAAAAGACTAATTTTTTTTTAACCGCTGTTGGCGATTCAGTAAGGTAAATATATATTCTTGAAGTATGACAAACGAAATGTCCCCTTATCTTAATCCTCTTGTTTTATCTCAGGGAAATTTCCGAAATTATTTTCTACTAAAACATCTCACCTAATTGAACCTCTTACTAATTATTTCTTAATCAAAGTTATCTAAATATATTAAAT
>DSEL01000128.1 GCA_011056645.1 Candidatus Atribacteria bacterium | reverse complement strand
GTGATGAGTAAGGTGTAATGAGTAATAAGAAAAAAATTAGATAGTTAGCTAATTTAACAGTTAAAATACAGATTACAAATTGTAAGTTGTGAGTTACAAGCTTGGGAAAAGAAGTAAATGATGTATCGTGGGCTACATTGACTGGATGACTGGTAGACCACAAGACTAATTGATTAAAAATAATTGGAGAATCGATAATTGGTAAATTGGGGTATCGGTGAATTGGTGGATTGGCGAATTGGAAAATTAGTTTATCCTTTCACTGATCCAGCCAAAATTCCTTTTACGAAATAGCGCTGCAATCCTAAAAAAAGAAATAAAGGAAGAGCCATAGAAACAAAGGCCGCAGCGGTAAGCAGTTCCCAATCTTGACCATAAGAGCCGACTAAGGCACTGATTCGTACGGTTAAAGGAGCTACATTTGGTGTCCCCCCTAAGTAAACTAAAGCTATTAAAAGGTCATTCCAAACCCATAAAAACTGAAAGATAGTGACGGATGCAAGGGCTGGTAAAGATAACGGTATTACCATCTTGGTGAATATTTGAAAAGAGGTAGCGCCATCTATAGAAGAAGAATCAAACAATTCACTCGGTAACCCGGAGATAAAATTATACATTAAGTAAATTATTAGAGGTAGTCCGTAACCAGTATGGGCAAACCATATCCCGGGAAAAGTACCGGCTATTCCTAATTGATTAAAAATTCGCAAGATCGGTATCAAAGTCATTTGTAGGGGTACTACTAACAAGCCTACTAAAATGACAAATAAAAATCTTCGCCCTGGGAATTCCATCCAGGCGAAAGCATAGGCAGCAAAAGAAGCAATTAATATGGGAATAATGGTAGAGGGAATAGTAATAAATAGAGTGTTTAAAAAGGCTTTTCCTATACCGATCTTCAGAATAACCTCCTGGTAATTTTCCAAGGTATAGCGGGTAAAATTAAAAGGATGCTCAAAAACGCTCCACCATCCTGATGCTGCTACATCGGCAGAAGATCGAAAAGAAGTTATCAATAATCCCACACTAGGAAAAATCCAAATTACTGCAATAAAAATTATTACTAAATGAATCGGTCCATTTGAAAGAATCGGAGTTAACTTTTTCATTATCTTATGGCCTCCTGTTCTCTAAATCGCTGAATGTTGATCACTATCATGGGGATAATAAGCACTAATAATATCACCGCAATTGCGCTTGCTCGGCCATAATTTCTAAATATAAACATCTCTTTATACATCCTATTGGCCACTACTTCGGTATTATAATTCCCATTAGTCATTACATAAACAATATCAAATACTTTAAGAACATTAATGGTCATAGTTGTCGCTACTACTGCAAGAGTAGGTTTCATCAAAGGCAGAATAATTTTCCAGAATATTTTAAATTCGGTTGCGCCGTCTACTCGAGCTGCTTCTAAAAGCTCGCGGGGTATCCCTTTATAACTCGCAGATAATATCACCATACAAAATCCAGTCCAGATCCATACTCCTACCATAATTAAACAAAAATTATTAAGCCAAGGTCTAATAATCAGCCAGGGCAAAGGATCTAAATTGAAAAGCGAACGAACTGCATTAAGAATACCCGTCTGAGCGGCTGATGCCGGTCTATAAGCATAAACGAACTTCCAAATGATTCCCGCACCCACAAAGGAAATTGCCATGGGCATAAATATCAGCGATTTTACAATCGATTCATATTTTACCCGATCTGCCAATACTGCAATCACTAATCCTAAAGATGCTGTCAGGGGAACAAATAATATTACCCATAGAGCATTATTTCGAAAAGAATTAAGCATAATCTCATTGGTAAAGCTATAAAGATAATTCTTAATACCAATAAATATCTCTGAATTATGATTAAAAAAAGAAATATATAGTGTATTAAT
>DSEL01000127.1 GCA_011056645.1 Candidatus Atribacteria bacterium | reverse complement strand
TTTAATCATTATATAAAGGTTGGTGTTTTGCGGTGCGCAATAAATCTAATCAAGTGAAGGATTATTCCAAAATACCTGAATTATGTCCAATACCTAATTTATTGGATATACAAAAAAAATCTTTTGAAGATTTTTTACAAAGGTCTGTTTCACCTGATAAAAGAAAAAAACAAGGTTTGCAGGAAGTTTTTATGGACATTTTCCCCATTCAAGATTTTACCGGTAATCTGATATTAGATTTTATTAGTTATTCATTGGGGGAATGCAAAGATTCTCCTTACGGATGTTGGGAAAAAGGCGGAACTTATTCTTCTCCCTTAGAAGTCAAGATAAATTTAATCAGCAAAAAAACAGGTGAAATTAAAGAACAAGATGTCTTTATGGGAGAATTACCGCTTATGACCGAAAATGGAGGTTTTGTTATTAACGGAGCAGAAAGAGTAATTGTAAATCAATTGATAAGATCTCCCGGTATTTATTTTGATGAAGAAAAAAATGACACTAGCAAATCATTGTATAAATTTAAAATTATTCCTAATCGTGGTTCCTGGTTGGAATTTGGTTTTGATTCATCCGACATGATCTATGTTCGGATTGACAAAAAAAGGAAGATTCCGGCAACCACCTTGCTAAGAGCGTTGGGATATGAGAACAATGAAGAAATAATGGAACTTTTTGATTACGAAGAGATTATAAAAACTACTTTAGAAAAAGATAATACATCTAACGAAAAAGATGCCTTGGTGGAAATATTTAGAAGATTAAGACCCAGCGAACCTCCAACTGAAAGAAATACTCGTCAATTAGTTTATAGATTACTTTTTGATCCTAAAAGATATGATTTAGCGAAAGTGGGAAGATATAAAATAAACAGGAAATTAAATTTGGAAGATAGGATCTTGGGTACTATCGCAGCCGAAGATATTGTTGATCCCGGAAACAATAAAATAATTGTAAAAGCAGAAGAAAAAATAAATCAAAAAAAGCTTACTGCAATAAATGACTCAGGAGTTGACAAGGTAAAAGTATTGAACCATGAAAACGAAATAATAACTATTTTTAACGAAAAATGTGAAGCTTTCATGCCCATTATTGATAAATTGAGTGAAGGAATTAATGAAGGGATCATTGATGCGATTGTAGCCGAAGATATAATTGATCCAAAAACAGGTGAAGTAATTTGCAGTGTTGGTGATAAACTAAATAACACTTTATTATACAAAATAAAAAAATTTAAAGAAAAAATAAAAATAAAAAAGGGTCCCTCGTTAACTAGAGAAGATATTGTGGCTTCCTTAAGGTATTTGGTTAATTTATATAGGGGGATTGGTTATATAGATGACATTGATCATTTGGGGAATAGAAGGATAAAAACTGTTGGCGAATTGCTTCAGGATCAATTTTATATCGGATTAAGCAGGATGGAAAGAGTAATTCGGGAGAGGATGACGATTCAACCCGATGTGTCTGCTATTACTCCTCAAGCTTTGATAAATGCTCGGCCATTATTAGCAACTATTAGACAGTTTTTTGGAAGTAGTCAGCTTTCTCAGTTTATGGACCAAACTAACCCTTTATCCGAAATTACTCACAAAAGAAGACTCTCTGCTTTAGGTCCAGGTGGCTTAACCAGAGAGAGAGCAGGCTTTGAAGTAAGAGATGTTCACCATACTCATTATGGCAGAATTTGCCCCATTGAAACTCCTGAAGGTCCTAATATTGGATTGATAGGATCTCTTTGTATTTATGCAAGGGTTAATGAATTAGGATTTATTGAAACACCTTATTTTAAGGTAATAGATGGGGAAGTAACTGATGAGATTGTTTACCTATCTGCTGATAAAGAAGATAAATATAAAATTGCTCAAATAAATATAAAAATAGATAAAGATAATAAAATTTCACAAAATGATGTACCTTGCCGATTTAGAGGAGATATTATTGAGTGTATACCCGACGAAATAGATTTTATTGATGTGTCTCCCAAACAAATTGCCAGCATTTCGGCAAGTTTAATTCCTTTTTTAGATCACGATGATGCGAACAGGGCATTGATGGGTACTAATATGCAGAGACAATCTGTTCCTTTAATAAAACCCGAAGTTCCTTTAGTGGGAACGGGAATGGAAAATAAAGTTGCTGTCGATTCTGGCGCGGTTCTTCTTTCTCAGGATGATGGTTTAGTGAAAGAAGTAAGCGCTGACAAAATAATTATTGAAAATAATGAAAATATTCAAAGTGAATATAGATTAAAAAAATTCGTTCGTTCTAATCAGGGAACTTGTATAAATCAGATACCTTTAGTGGATGAAGGAATGATTATCCGAAAAGGAGATGTTCTTGCTGATGGACCCTTAACTTCTGAGGGGCTTCTGTCTTTGGGGAGAAATGTGTTACTAGCGTATATGCCCTGGGAAGGCTATAATTTTGAAGATGCTATTTTAATTAGTGAAAAATTAGTCAGAGAAGATACTTTTACCTCTATCCATATTTCTGAACAAGAATGTGAAGCAAGGGATACTAAATTAGGACCGGAAGAAATAACCTGTGATATTCCTAATATCGGGGAAGGCAGCCTATCTAACTTAGATGAAAGAGGAATTGTTCGAATTGGAGCAGAAGTGGAATCAGGTGATATTTTAGTGGGGAAAGTAACTCCTAAAGGTGAAACAGATTTAGGGCCGGAGGAAAGGTTATTAAGAGCAATTTTTGGGGAAAAGGCTAGAGAGATAAGAGATACTTCTCTGCGAATTCCTCATGGCGAAAAGGGTAAGATTATAGGAGTCAAAGTATTTTCCCGGGAAAATAATGATGATCTTCCCCCGGGAGTAAATCAATTAGTAAAAGTATTTATTGCCCAAAAAAGAAAGATTTCAGAGGGGGACAAGATTTCGGGAAGACATGGAAATAAAGGAGTTATCGCAAAAATATTACCCGAGGCGGATATGCCTTTTATGTCAGACGGCACACCCATAGAAATAGTATTGAATCCTTTAGGTGTCCCTTCTCGAATGAATGTAGGACAGGTTCTGGAAGTACATTTAGGTTGGGTTGCTAAAACTTTAGGGTTGAGAATGATAACACCTATTTTTAACGGTGCGAAAGAAGAGGAAATTGAAGAAGCTTTAATAGAAGCAGGTTTACCTAAAGATGGCAAGGCAATTCTGTATGATGGCAGAACTGGTAGACCTTTTGACCAAAAAGTCACCGTAGGTTATAGCTATATTTTAAAATTAGCTCATCTGGTTGCTGATAAAATCCATGCGCGTTCTACTGGTCCGTACTCTTTGGTTACTCAACAACCTTTGGGAGGAAAAGCCCAATTTGGAGGCCAAAGATTTGGTGAAATGGAAGTCTGGGCTTTAGAAGGGTATGGCGCAGCTTACAATCTTCAGGAACTTTTGACCATAAAATCAGATGATGTATTGGGAAGAATTAAAACCTATGAATCTATTGTGAAAGGGGAATGTATCCCTGCACCTGGCATGCCAGAATCGTTTAAAGTTTTAATTAAAGAATTGCGTAGTTTAAGTTTGGATGTACAAGTTTTAGATCCTCAAGATAAAGAAATAGACCTTAAGGAAGATATCGATTTAAAAGATGAATTTAGTGAAAATTTAATGAAAGAAATAAGTTAATAAGTGATTAGCAATAAGTGGTTAGTGAATAGTATTTAGTAATAAAATGAGAAACTAAAAAGCAAAAAACAAAACTATTACTTATGATTAGAAATTAATAGAAAAAATATTGAGCCTCTAATAATGGTTTTTTGATTTTTACTTTGAGCTTTAGATAAAGAAAGTCGATTTTCAGTTAATATCTATAAGATAGAGTTACTCTAATTGGTTAGTGCTACTAGGCTAAATACCGGTTAACTAATTAGCTAAATGGATGTAATATACACTACATGTTATAAATAACGACTATTCACTATTTACTATTGACTAAAATAGGGGGTAATTATATTGGCAATTGTGAAGAGTTTTAATTCGATTAAAATCGGACTGGCTTCACCAGAACAAGTAAAAAAATGGTCTAATGGTGAAGTTAAAAAGCCTGAAACTATCAATTATAGAACTTTAAAACCAGAGAAAGATGGTTTATTTTGCGAAAAGATATTCGGACCAGTCAAAGATTGGGAATGTAGTTGTGGCAAATACAAAAGGATAAGGTACAAAGGAGTTATTTGTGACCGATGTGGAGTGGAAGTTACCAAATCTATTACTAGAAGAGAAAGAATGGGGCATATTAAATTAGCTTCTCCTGTTTCTC
>DSEL01000126.1 GCA_011056645.1 Candidatus Atribacteria bacterium | reverse complement strand
TAATGGACTAATTGATTAATCTTTTTAAAGAATAACATATATTTTAAAAAAATCAATAATAATTTTTCTTTTTTTTAGAAATATACAATTTGTGAAAGATACAGGTGTTAAA
Organism: Candidatus Atribacteria bacterium; assembly: GCA_011056645.1. Classification (NCBI taxonomy): domain Bacteria; kingdom Pseudomonadati; phylum Atribacterota; class Candidatus Phoenicimicrobiia; order Candidatus Pheonicimicrobiales; family Candidatus Phoenicimicrobiaceae; genus Candidatus Sediminicultor; species Candidatus Sediminicultor quartus. The sequence goes on along the minus strand of DSEL01000126.1, from coordinate 6,732 downwards.
AGATAGGTTTATTTTTTTTCGCATACGCCGTGTGATATATAAAATAATAGCGTATAGAGTGTGTAGTTTTATCATGCAGTGATATTGAAAAAGATTTCTCTTATATATATTTTTACTTTTTTGTATGGACGTATTTATCCATCTCTTTTTGTTTTTTGTTTTAGTAATTTACTGATATATTTTTTAACTCCTAATCTCTGTTTTTTTCTTCACGTAATACATCATAGGAAATCGTCCGATTATTATTTTTTCAAAAGCACTGTTTCCTTTTCCTTAAATAATATCTGTAACACTAAAATTGCACCAATTAAAATAAGTCCTAATACATTTACCGTAGAATTTGCCGGAATAATCATAAAAGAACCTGCTAGCAGGGTCATTCTTTCGTAATATTTGGTCTTTCTAATCAAGTAACCCTGCATACCTCCGGCTATACCAATCGACATTGCTGTGGCTAATAATAAGAAAAAGACTAATTTTATTAAATTCAAATCTGCAATAAAATTCCAGGAAATTAATTCGGGGTGAAATATAAACATAAAAGGCAATGTATATCCCGGAATAGCTAATTTAGTAGATTCTATTCCTACTTTCATTGCTGGAGCTCTGGCTATTGCCGCCCCGGCAAAGACTGCTAACATTACCGGTGGGGTAATATCAGCTAATATACCATAATAAAAAACAAACATGTGAGGCATGATAAGATGAGTACTTTCGGGCATTAATCTGATTAAAGCCGGGGCAATCAAAGTAGCCATTATAATGTAATTAGCGGTAGTGGGTATACCCATTCCTAAGACCAGAGAAGCTAAAGAAGCTAAGACTAAGGCTATAGGTAAAATACCATGTGAAACTTCAAATACTATTCCAGTGAATTTAAGCCCCAATCCAGACATAGTAGTAATTCCTACAATTATCCCTGCTGCCGCACATGCTACAGCTACTGTAGTTGCAGAAAGACCAGCTTCAGTTATGGCCTCTAAAAATTTTTTAGGGGTTAATCTGGTCTTCTTACTAAACATGCTGACTATAATTAATACTACAATGCTAAGTACTACTGATTTTTGTGGGGAATATCCTTGAACCAATAAATAGACTAATGCAAATATGGGTGCTAATAAAATCCATCCTGTTTTTAAGGTTTTAAATAGATTGGGTAACTGTTCTCTGGAAAGACCACGTAAACCAATTTTAGCTGCCCTAAAATCCACCGCCATAAATAAGGCAAAATAATAAAATATGGCAGGAAAAATCGCTGCTTTAGCAATTTCGATATAAGGAACTCCTAAAAATTCAGCCATAATAAAAGCAGCAGCCCCCATAATAGGTGGCATGATCTGGCCGCCGGTAGAAGCAACCGGTTCAACCGCTCCTGCAAAGACCGAACTATAACCTATGCTTTTCATCAGAGGTATAGTAAAGCTTCCGGTGGTTACTGTATTGGCGGTAGAACTACCTGAAACAGTCCCCATCATACCACTGGAAACTACTGCCGCCTTAGCCGGTCCACCCCTGGTATATCCGGTTAGAGCGGTGGCAAAATCGATAAAAAATTTACCAGCCCCGGTTTTATTCATGATTGCCCCAAATAAGATAAAAAGATAAACAAAACTTGCTGAAACACCTAAGGGGGTCCCGAATATTCCCGCATCGGTAAGATAAAGATAATAGGCAACTCTTTTTATAGAAAAGGTTCCGTGAGAGAATCTTCCCGGCATATAAGGCCCAAAAACCAAGGCGTATAAAAGAAAAAATACTGCCACTAACATCATAGGAAGACCAACTGCTCTTCGGGTTGCCTCTAAAGTAAGTAATACTAAAATAACTCCTAAAAAAACATCCATAGAATTTGCAGCACCCGCCCGCCAGACCAACTCATGAATATTGGTAAGGATATAGAAGCATAGAATGATAGATAAGCCAATAAATACCAAATCGTAAAGCTGTATTTTATCTCTGGGGGTTTTCTTACTGCGGGCAAATAAGCTAAAGGTTAAAGTTAAGATCAACATAAAATGAATAGAACGTTGAATTAGACTAAAATAGGCCCCAAACCATCCGGTATACATATGAAAGACAAATAACCCGATAGAAGCAACCATGATAGGGAGAGACCATAAACCGCTTAAATCTCGTTTATTTTTGATTTCAATCTCTTCAATTTCTTTTATTATTTTTTCATCAACTTTTATTTCAATTTGGTTATTTTCTTCTTGGTTAGCGTGCAAATTGCCTTTTTCTTTACTTATCATTCATTCCTCCTTCAGTATCAATAATGATATCTACAGGATCACCTTTATTAGTTAAATAAGACAGAATAAATTCCCTATCTTTATATTTTATTTTTTGCTCTACGGTAAAAGCCACTCGCAGGGAAAGCTTTTCCATCTCCCTATTTACATTTACAATGACTAATTTATCTGTAAATTTGATATCTTTAGAGGCATGGCATTCCTGACCTACACCATACCAGGGATATTCCTCAGTAAGCAAACAAAATATTCCATCTTCTCTTATTTCAAAAGTATCAATTATAGGATTTAAATCTCTCGAATTTACATATTCCAAATAAAATTTATCACCAATCGAAACTTCAATCTTGATTAATTGAATACCACTCTTTTCGTTAACTACCTCTAAATAGTATTTTGTTTCGGCATTTACACCTTCACTTTTTATAAAATATAAATTTAAAAATACAAAAAAAATAATCAGGGAAACCAAAAAGGCTCCCCTGATTATTCTACTAATCATTAAAGTAATCCCTTCTCCTTAAAGTATTTCTCTGCCCCGGGATGAAGCGGAACAGCAGTTTTCACGCCATTTTCGGGAAGTAACTGTTTTGCTGAAGGATGAACAACAAATAACTCTTTTGCGTTGTTAAATAGGGTACTAACCAAAAGATAAGCAGTATTCTCATCAATATCTTTATTGATAACTACATCGTTACCAACTTGAACGGTCTTCACATCATAATCCTGTCCTTTATAAGTGTTAGCGGGTATTTTACCTTCTTTATAGTAAGCATAGTTCATAGTTAACTTTTTAATGATGTCATCATCAATTGAGACAAAAAATACATCTCTTACCGCAGTTACTTCCTGTACTGCAGAGCCGGGGAAGGAGAAATTCCAAAATACTGCATCTACATTTCCATCCTTTAAGGCTTGTGCTGCCTCCGGTTGTGAATAATAACTGACTCTCAAATCATCGTAAGACATTCCAGCTGCTTCTATAATTAATCGAGATAACGTCTCACAACCACTTCCCGGTGCATCAACAGATACTTTCTTCCCCTTTAAATCTCTTACTGATTTGATATTGGGATCCAAAGTCAAGAGATGTTGAGGAGCGGGATACATAGAAAATAAACCCAGAATTGGTTGAGCATTCCCTTCGAATTGCACCACTCCTGTATAAGCTTTGGAAGCAACATCACCCATAGCCATTCCTATCTGAATCTCTCCACTGCCTACTAACCTGCAATTTTCTACAGAAGCAGCAGTTGACTCAGCAGTCGCTTCGATTCCCTCTGCTTTTAATAATTTGGTCCAAAGATCAGCCATTGCACCGCCCAAAGGATAATAAGTTCCTCCAGGGCTTCCAGTTCCGAAAGTAATATGGGTAGCAGCTAAACTAATTCCGGAAAACAAAAATACCACTAAACTAACCATCAATATTATACTTAAAGATTTCTTCACTTTATCTAATACCTCCATTTTTTATTTTTTAAATTCACTGCATCTGCTAATCAAAATCTACTTTAAACTATGAGCTTAACTCATCTTTACTCTTTTACATCACCTCCTATAGTCAAGTTCTTTTCCTCGGAGTCTAATAGTAATACCAAATTGACCTGTATTCTTCGATATCTTCTCCTCTCTTTGCTAGTTCTTGAAGATATTTATAAATGGGGAGATCTTTATAGATATATGGCTCAACCGAAGCTATACCCTTTTCCCAGGGATGCCATAAATATATTCTCTGCCCCTCTTTGTTTAATCCTATCAACTCCCTATCTTGCCAGGCCCTAATATGATTTTTACCTAAGCGAGGAACATTAAAAACCGGCTCATCTGTTCTGAATTGACCCGGCAGTAATCGGGCTTCTTCTTTTCTCTCTTGCCACAAGCGGGCAACCGGAACGAGGTAATCTTCAGTTTCTTCTTTTCCTTTGGGGTAAAAAGTATAATAGGGATCTACCCCTGCTTTCTTCATCGCTATCCGTGCTGCCACATTTTGAAATCTCCTGCTGGTTTCTAAGGTATATACCAATTGATTATAAACATACACTCCTTGCCTTCTAAACTTCATGACTGCTTCGGCTAATTCCGGGGTTACTTCAGAGGCTCCCTCGATATGGGTAACAATACAGATATTTCTTTTCCCTGGTTTTATATAGCTTCCAATTATTTTAGCCAATTCATTAGTTATCCTCATGGGAACCGTTACCGGAGTTCTAGTACCCCACCTGATATTTATCACATGTTCCATCTGGCATAATCTATCCATAATATACTTTATCTGTTCATCCTCTAAAGCCAGGGGGTCTCCACCAGTAATTAATACATCTCTCATGGAGGTATTGTTTGCAAACCAATTTAAAGCATTGTCTAAGGTTTTCTTACTTACTTTTCCCTCGGGCATCATGGGGCCGGTTATCTCCCAATTCCTTTGACAATAAACACAAATTTGCGGGCAGGTATCATAGGGTTTTAGGATAGATATCATGGGATATCTTCGGGTAATTAATTCTTTGGGAGAAGTATCATGTTCACCCATGAAATCAAAGTAATATGATCTTTCTTTCCGATGTTCTTTCATTAAGGTTACATAGTGCAGGGGAGGAATAACTTGAGATCTTACCTGATAATCATATTTCCTGTCACTGCGAGAGAAATCGAACAAAGAAAGATAGTAAGGAGTAATTCCAAAAGGAATTTTATTTTCTATGGCAATTTTAATAGCTTCTATATCCTCTTCAGTAAGAGAAACCAACCTTTTAAGATCTTCTAAATGATCCATATTGTGGAATATATGTTTGAATTGCCATTGATAATCTTTCCAATCATCTGTATTTGCTCCAAAATAATCTAATATTTTCTTACGATTTTCTTCTCTCTCTTTAATCAATTCTTCATCGCATCCCGAAGGAAAACGATTAATAAAACCGTGGACTTTTTCGTATAATTTATCTAAATAATCAGAACGAGATATTCCTGCTTCTCTCCCCTTAATCTCAGCAAAGTCTGCTATTTTAACGCCATCTTTTTCCAGTAATGGCCTTAACCATCCCGAAGAAATACCTGCCTTACCCTTCATAGCTTCAAAAAGGTGAATAAATTCCTCCAAAAAACCATCGCTCACTTCTTCGGTTGTCTCTTGACTATCTTTAGTTAGACCTTTCAGAAGCTCTAAAGTACTAAAACCAGCAATCTTTTCGTTTCGAAGGGAAATAAGATTATTAAATACCTTCATCGCCTCTAAGGCTATAGCATATTCTAATTTATGTAAAACTTTCTCTCCTTCTCTGTATTTCCATTCTAAATCTTTTGAAAATTTAAAGAGATTTTGCCTGGCATCTTGTAAATCTCCGTTTTCTTTTAATAATTTAAAAATCTCCCGATTCTCTTTCCATAATTTTTCAACCAAGTCTTTATTCATTTTTGATACTTTTTCCCCTTTGCAAAGAATAATTTATTTATACTAAACATTGATTTTTTTCATATTCAGTTAAACTGATCATATGTTATAATTCTTAATAAAATATCTTATACTTTTCCCAAATTTCTTCTAATTCAGATAAAGATTCTAAGTTCTCCTTTCTTCTTCTAACTCCCACTGCAGTTACCAAAGCATTAATTAAACTGATAGGAGCAGTAAAAGAATCGATAAAAGAATTAAGATTGCTTTCTGCAAATACACTGACATCCGCTAATTGAGCTAAAGGAGACATTATGTTATCAGTAATGGCTGCGACTCTTGCTCCCTTTTTTTTAGCATATTCCATAATTTCCACAGTCTGTAGAGTATACCGAGGAAAGGTAATACCTATTATCAAATCCTTTTCATTGATATTAATTAACCTTTCAAAAAGATCACTAACTCCAAAAGTTATAGTGGTTACATTTTTTAAAATCAAATGAAGGGTGTAACCCATAAAGTAAGCTAAGGAGGTAGCAGTCCTTAGACCTATAATATATATCGAATTTGCATTCAACATTTCTTCTACTAATTTATTAAAAGATTCCGGTGAGATATTATCCATAGTTTTTTGGATATTATCCATATCATTATGAAAAACTTCGTATAAAATACTTTCTCCACTATTAACTGTTTTTATAGTTTTTTTTAGTCTACTAACGGTGTTTAATTTATTTTTGATTCTATTTTGCAAGTCTTTTTGTAAAGCAGGATAACCTTCGTAGCCTAAAAAATCAGCAAATCTTACCACGGTAGACTCGCTAACCCCAACTACTTTTCCTAAATTAGCAGCTGTAAAAAAAGCAGCTTTATCAGAATATTTCAATAAATAAGAAGCAATCAATTTTTGACCTTCACTAAAGTCTTTAAAATTATTTTTTATGCGTGAGGTTAAATCAATGTAATTTTTCTTTTTTTCAGGATTCAATTGATCTCTCCCTAAATTAAATTATAAAAAGAAGTAATTATGCAGGATTTGCACCAAATATTTTTATTAATGCAATAGTTTCATCTTTTATTGATTATATT
>DSEL01000125.1 GCA_011056645.1 Candidatus Atribacteria bacterium | reverse complement strand
CTACATTATTATCATAAATCCCTCTTTTTGATAAAACTTTCAAAAATATAGAAAATCGACCCCAGTATTTTTAATTGGTGTATTTACAATATCAACCAACCTGAACATCACTATCGCCAAAAAACTTGAACTGGTTGCGGCCGTGACCCTTGGCGTAATACATGGCAGCATCTGATTTCTTGATTAGGGTTTCCAGGTCCTCTGCATCTTCAGGATAAATGGCGATACCAATACTGGTGGATAAATGTATATTATGTCCGTTGATAGAAAGCGGATCTGTAAAGGAATCCAGGATTTTTTGGGCTATAGTAACAGTATCTTCTGCATGGCTGGTTTCCAGCAATAACAAGATAAACTCGTCTCCTCCGACCCGGGCTAAGGTATCACTGGCACGTATTATTCCGGTAAGCCGTGTGCTGACAACCTTAAGCACCTGATCTCCTGCATCGTGGCTAAAGGTATCATTAATAGATTTAAACTTGTCCAGGTCTAAGGACATAAGAGCAAGTCTAGATTTATTGCGGTGAGCCAACGCTGCCGCCATAGTAAAACGGTCAAGCAGTAAAGCCCTGTTTGGCAACCCGGTAAGAAAGTCATGACTGGCCATCTCCTCGAGTTTATGCTCCATCTGCTTGCGCTCGGCAATGTCAATTATCACAGTATAATACAGGATATTCCCGTTTATACTGTTCTGTACTATAGTCGACTCCAATCGCGCCCAGAATAAAGAACCGTCTTTTTTTAGCAGTCTCAGATCGCAAACCTGCGCAGCACCTGTTTCAAAGAGTTTCCTGCGGTGATGGTAGTAGATGTCCTGATCTTCGCGGAAGATAAAAGAGGTTAACAACTTCTTGACCAAAGCACTTCTCTCTACACCCAGTAAACTACCTGCAGTGAGATTCGCTTCCAGTATCAATCCCTCTTTGTTTTGAGTAAAATAGCCCACCGGAGCCAGATCATAAAGATTAAAATACCGTGACTTTGATAATTCGAGTTCTTCTTGTATCTGACGCAGCGACTCGTTCTGCATGGTAAGTTCGATTTGATGCACCTGCAGTTCATGGAGCAGCTGCCGCTGTTTTTCGGGTGACAGTGTATCTAAATTTTCCGATAAATGTGGGGCTTTTCTCCGGACTATCTCCTCTGCTTGCCGTCGCAAATCATCCGGCCGGATTAAAGAGCCGATCTTTTTTTTAGTCATAATTGTATTCCTTTAGACAATCTAACATTAACTTAAAAGTCTTCTAAATGTATTAATGGGCGTTTCTTCTCCACGCTTCGATCTTTCCAGAATCAATCCACTCTTTTATTATTTCTCTCTTCTTTTCTTCTAGGACTGCCTCTTGATATTGGATATTTTCATTACAATTTTATTTCTTCTTTCTTTTCTCTTCATACATTTTTTGGTCGGCTACCCGGATCAATTCATCCATCGGTTGAGGATTATCAGGATCATATTCTGAAAGTCCGATGCTGATTTCTATTTTGTAAGGTTTATTTAGGATTTGGTTTAATTTCATTAAATCTTGATTCAGCCTTTCTAAGATCAAAGGCGCTTCTTCTAAAGAATTATCAGGAAATATTAGTAAGAATTCATCTCCTCCCATACGACAGGTAATATCGATTTCTCTTAAAGTAGATTTAAATAAACCGGCTACTTCTTTTAAGACTTGATCACCTTCTCCATGGCCAAAGGTATCGTTGATTTCTTTGAAATTATCTATATCTAAGAAAGCAAGTAAGAGGGGAAACTTGCTGCGTTGAGACAGTTTCATCTGCCTATCCAGCAGTTCCAATCCATATCTGCGGTTATAACAACCGGTTAAAAAGTCGACACGAGTTATTTTTTCCATTTTTTCTTCCATCTGTTTTTGTGCTGAAATATCCCTAATAATTCCTACTGCATTCCATTTTCCTTTTAGTTTCACTGCTGAAAGAGAGAGTGCTATAGGAAATTCTTCCTTATTTTTTTTAATAGCCGATAATTCCCAGGTTTTTCCAAGAGCAGGACCTTCCCCACTTTTTTGAAAAGTGAGAAAGCCTTTTTTTGCATCATCTCGATATTTTAAAGGTGTAATCAGTTGGTGTAAATCTTTACCTAACATCTCCTTTTTAAGATAGCCAAGCATTTTTTCAGCCGCTTGATTGCAATAGGTAATCTTACCACTATCATCAATAAAAAAGATGGCATCGAGGGCAGATGCACTGATACTGTAAAATTTTTTCTCACTCTCCTGAAGATTTCTATAGAGTAATTCATTCGGCCGGACAAGGCCGGTAATCACTATAGCCCGATAAATAAAATAAAAAGCAATGGCCTTAAAAATATGGCCGACTAAATTAGAGAAACCGTAAACACTGATATAGGTGGTAAAGGCCAATTCACTGGCAATGCTTAAGAGGATGGAAATGACTAACCATTGCAGGATCTGACGCTCAAATTTTTCTTTTTTTCTTAACAGGAAGAAGATGGAGGCAATAAGAATTAGAGATATGATATATTCACTGATTTTTTTAAAGGGAGTCAGTCCTGTCCCTTCGATAAAGCAGGCAGGGAATACCTTCCAGTAAAAAATGAGGAGCAATAATAAGGACAGGATCATGCTATAAGCAAACAGAAGAAAATGGATATTTATCTTCCTTTTATCCATAATGAAACAGGCTATGAGGAAGGAGAGGCTCTGCAGGTATCGGGCAGCAACCCAGAGCTGGGTGGGCAGATTGGCACCATAACCTAAAAATACGCCCATACCGGCATAGGCTAAGGTGTGCAGGGTATCGATAAGACCGATAAAAAGAAAGGCAATGCCTAAGAATAACAGGTAATTATTATCGATCAGGTTACGGCAGTTCCAGACTAAGATAAAGATACTAAAAGCAATAACCATACTGAATAACTCGGCAAGGCTGTGAAAAAGAAGATAACTGTAAAGACTGGTAAGATATATTCCTAATAAGAGCAAGCTTGTGAATAAAAATACGGGGTAAATAGATTTTTTAAATACTAAAGGCGATTTTTGCATTATTCCTCCCTTATTATTAATTAATATTTACCTCATTGAATCATTATAAAGGGTTAAAAAATGATCTTTTTGAATTTTCCTACTTTCTATCTATTTTTTAATCATAACTAACAACATCTTAAATTTCTCCACCGCTTTTAGTGAATGTGGTTTATTGGCAGGCATAATTATCATTTCGCCTTCCTTTACAGTAAACAATTTTCCCGATATTGAAACCTCTGCCCGGCCTTCAATAATATGGACTAAAGCATCAAACGGTGCGGTATGCTCGCTTAATCCTTGACCTGTATCAAAAGCAAATACAGTGACTGTCCCTGCATCTTTCTTTATTATCTCACTGCTTACCACAGCATTTTCTTGATATTTTACCAAATCAGATAGGTTTTTCACTTGCACAGATACTACCTCCTTTCAGGTTATTTGATAATATCAGTGTACTTTTTGATGAACAATTCTTTTTTCTGAAGCAGTTTGTATAAGTTCATAGTATAATTAATAAATCAAGAAAAAGCTTTGTTTTTATCTAAATATTTCTATCAGTCATCGCCTTCATTCTAAACTCAATAAGCCTATAACCCTTTATTAAGGGCTTCGCTGGCATCACAAGAAACCTTCTGTTTCTTCTCTCTCTACTGCTCTTTATTCCTTCAATGTCATCTTTGGTAAAAATAGGAAAATACGATAGTCTCTTTTGGGCTTAATATAATCCTTTTCAATCCAACTATTTAACCTCTACCGATGCATTTGTATCAAAAGGATTTGTTCTAATGGCAAGAGAAAAAAGATAGGGGTAATTAGCTTTTAAATGTTTCATATAGTACAGCCACTCTACAATTAAAAGATGATATGCCCTTTCTATATCTCCTGCAAGGTGTTGATAGTCATTTTCTGGTAATCTTTTCAGGCTTCGTCGATGAGTAAGCTCCTCTGTTAAATGAAATACTGCCCAAAGTAAATTTGTGAATGACTCATGTTCTAATAGATTAGGATTTTCCAAAAGATTAAGTAAAAACTGTCTCTTCCCCTTCAAGAAATTTTTAATATCCTCCAAATCTCCTCTTTTACTGTCAATGTTGTAAGTGTGATTTTTAACATTTTTACAAATATTTAAAAAATCTTTTTCAAAAGAATCATCTGTTATAATCAGTTTCTGAGTCACTTCAAAAGACTTTGTATCAAAATCAGCAAAAATCTTGAGCAATTCTCCTCCAACTTCACTAAAAAAGGCACCTATAACCATATTCAATTTATTTAACATAGTTTTCTTTTCTCTATAGCGCAGTAACTGGTGTAAAATCAGAGTCACTAACAAAACTTCCAAAAAAACAAAGGCTATATCCCCAATAAGATAGATGAAAATATGATGTGCGTCTCTAAAGATGAAATAGTGAATGAAATAAACCAATGCAGATAAAGCTATCAGTGACAGGCCTAATAAAACCTGCCAATTAAATAGGCGTTTCATTTTTAATTCCCTTTACTTCATTTTTTAATTTCTTCTTCTACCTCTTTAGCGCCTTCTCTGTAGAATTTTTCTTCATCCGGGGCAAGTTCTTTCAAAAGTCTAAGAAATTCTCCGGCATGAACACGCTCTTCATCTGCAATGTCTTTTAGTACATCCTGGGCTAATTGGTTATCGGTTGATTCAGCAAGCTGCATATAGAGTTGAATGGCTTCATATTCTGCTGAAATCATAAATCTTATTGCACGAATTAACTCTTCATTGGTAAGCTTACGATCTTTTTTAAGTCCGGAAAATGGACTTCCAAATTCAGGCATAGCTACCTCCTTTCATTGAAATTTATCCTTCTTCTAACCCTCTATTTTTTGCATTGATTGATCGCAACAGAAAAGTTCTACAGAACCAATCTTTATCACCATAACCTCATTTTCATCTTATCAATGTTTAGGGGGAGCGATTGCTTTTAATAATTCAAGCTTATTATATTTTCTTATTAAATCGACACTTGAGGTTAAAAGAATTGGTATCATTCAATTTTTATACCTTAATATTACTACGATAAAAAATTAAAAAAATCCTTCTTTTTTTTTAAAATAATTGCGAGATGAGATTAATAAGAAAAAACATTGTTATATTTTATGGTAAAAAGAACCTTACATAATAGCTTGCTGCCTAACTCAAGGCTTGCTTTAATAAGGGATAAAAATCTTTTTCAACTTCAATAACTGGGATTTGTTCTTTTTTTGCTTCCTCTTTGTGATGGTCGGTACAGTAACCCCATCCGGCCAAAAACACGTGAACCCCTAAGGTATCAGTTCCTTTAAGATAGCTTAGCTGGTCATCAACAAAATATATCTCGTTTAATTGGGTAGTATATTTTTTAGCGATAGCCTGCATATGTTCTGCTTTATGCTTGCCAAAATTTTTGTCAAAAATATCCTCAATGTCCATTTTTAATCCAAGATATTCCGGTTGAAACGCACGATGAATGGCTTCTCCCCGATTAGAGGTAGCGATAACAACTTTTTGACCTTCTTCTTTAAATCTTTGAATCCCCTTGACAACTTCCTTAAAAACAGGTGATAGAAAAAACCATTTTTTAAAACTCTTTTCCTGCCATTTTTCTTTTTCCTGAAAAAACAAATCTCGAAAAAAATGATAATCGGATTTAAGCTGGTTACGATAAGCTATGAATTCTTGCTGGTCCTTAATCTGAACCTGCTCTTCTATAATTTTGATAATAGCGAAAAAATCACCCGATAATTCGATATAAGACCTTAAGCGTCGGTAATCAGCCATTTCTTTATTATATTTTCTTTTCATTTCTTCCCAATTCTCATAAGTAAATAATTCCCCGCCAAAATTTCTTTTTGCTTTCGAATCATAATATTTACAATAGGCATTATGACTTACAAATAAAGATTTTAAAGCACTGTCACTGATAACTCCGTCATAATCTACTGCTAATATTTTCATTCTCAATTCTTCCTACCTCTTGAATCAATTCTACTATAATCACTGCCTTAACTTAATTGGAAGGTACGTTGTGCCTCTTCTCATTAACATCTTTTTAGCTTCATTTTAAAACCATTTTCTTTTTATAAAGATTAGCACGCCTATTACTGACAGGGTCAATGAAATACCACAGACCACGATAAAAGAATGAGGGGAATTTTGCAATGGCAAATTTATATTCATGCCATAAATACTTGCTATTAAAGTTGGGATCATTAAAATGATAGTAATTGCGGTCAGAAATTTCACCACGATATTTAAGTTATTCGAAATAACCGAGGCAAATGCATCCATCATACCACTTAGGATGTTACTGTAAACATTACTCATTTCAATAGCCTGTTTATTCTCAATAATCACATCCTCCAGTAAATCTATGTCCTCAGGATTCATTTTTACAATTTCTGTTTTTTGAAGTCTTTCCATCATAAGTTCATTTGACCTCAAAGATGTGGTAAAAAAAACCAAACTTTTTTCTATGTTCAGTAGTTTTATCAGCTCTTCATTCTTCATTGCTTTGTGTAATTCATTTTCAACTATAGTGGTTCTCTTGTTAATTTCTTTTAGATACTTTAAATAAAATAAAGATGTTCTAAGAAATATTTGTAAAAGGAAACGGCTTTTGTTCCCAGTGGAAAAGTTTCTTACCTTGCCACTGATGAAATCCAAAATACTGTCAACTTCTTTGGTGCAAACAGTAATAATTATTTCTTTAGAAAAGCTCATTATTATACCCAACGGTATAGTAGTAAAAGGAATGTCAATCTCTTTTTCTTCGAATAGCGGTACTCTTAAGACAATCAGGATCCAGTCATTCTCTATCTCAATCCTTGCTCTTTCATCGACATCTAATGGGTCTGTTAAAAAATCAAAAGGAACATCTAATTTTTGAGATAATTTCTCTAATTCTCCGTTGGTAGGAGTTGAGACGTTTACCCAGCTATTATTCTCAAACTCAGTGATTTCTTTCAAATTGTTCTGGGTGGTTTTGAATATAGTAACCATTCTATCACCTCACTTACCGCTTAATCTTTGTCTTAAAACTTTGTTATAATTATTATAAACGAAAGAGCACGGTTACTTATTATTACACTTAAAGAATGCTTATTTCCCTTATTGAATCACTTTCACCAATTAAAAAATTATTATTTTTCGATTTCCTTCCTATTTTATATTAATACTACAAAATACTAATAAAATCCTTCTTTCTTTTAAAAATAATTTGGGAACTGGGCAATAATTTCAGTGTAGGAATATTCAAGGCACGAGTCCATGCAAAAGGAAGCAGATTATTTTTTGTTAGCCGCAGGAAGAATAATCATACTTATTACCTACCGTGCACTTGCACTAATAAGTTTCCTCCTTAAACTGTTATTTCTATTCTGTTTCCATCTGGGTCAAGAGCACAACTTTCAAAATATCCATCACCGGTTGTTTGCGGTTCGCTTACAATCGTATACCCATCGGATCGTAGCTTTTCAGTAATTTTAACCACCTTTTCTTTACTGCCAACTGATATAGCAATGTGAATAATTCCTTCATATTGTATCTTGGGATCGTTTAAGTTTTTAGGTACTGATGGCATTTGCATTAATTCAAGACGGGCACTGTTATCAAAAGATAGAAAGTATGAATCAAAATCATTTGATTCATTACGGTATTTTTTCCCTGCTATACAGTTAAAATATTTAATATAGAATCTTTTTAAACGTTCAAGATCTCCTGTCCATATAGCAACATGTTCAATTATCATAACTGACCTCCTTATAGAATACATGGCCAATATTTCACTTAAATAGTTATCAATTTTTCTCCGTTTTGAATAAAACTAATCATCTCCAAAAAAAACCAAGTAGTTTCATCCTTAGACACCTGGGAAAAAGCCAAGTACAAATAGATAATATATCAGCAAGGATTTTACAATCATTTTTTTATATTTTGTCCAAGAGCCTGTCAAGATAAACTGATTTCATCTGTTTACTGGCCATCATTCTTTTTACGGGGGGTAGTTTCAGAATAACCGAAAGCATAGCTGCCATTACCTGGTGGCTGCCAAAAGCCTGGTTATCAAATATCAATTCCTGCAGTTTCCCTTTTTCTATGGCCATCAAGACAATCCGGTGGACTGAATTGACTGGTGTTACCACCTGCTCCTTGCGCCTTTCAAGTGTAATGCTTTTATGGGAGCACACCCTAACACAGACCCCGCATCCCAGGCATATCTCTTCATTTATTTTGACTTTTTTATTAAGTTTCCTGTTGGTCCCATCATCATTCGAAACCCACTCGATAGCAGAAATCGGGCATGTTTTGACGCACTTTCCACAACCACTGCACTTTTCTTCATCAATCCTGGGAATATATGAGGTAGTCTGGACAGGATGGGGTATCCCAATTTTTTTTGCTGTAACCAGGAATTCGCAGCAACAACCGCAGCAGTTGCAGATAAAACTAACCTTGTTCCTGACATTTTCTCCACACTGAACAAGATTGTATTCATAAGCCTTATGTAACAACTCCATACATTCTGAGGCTTCTATTCTTCGGGCATAATTATGCTTTATCAGGAATTTAGAGACATTGTTGAAAGTCATACAGATATCCATAGGAGCATTACAGGCCTTTCCCAGATGCTCTCTTTTATGCCGACAATAGCACATACTGATTCCGATAGATGATGCGGTTTCTATAATATGGCTTGCTTTTTCATAGTCCAGGATGGAAATCAGATTGTCCTTGGATAGTGCTTCCTCCTGTACAAAAGTTCTTCCCAGTAAGGTCTCGCTGCCTAAAAATAAATCCTTCACAAAATCATCCTCAACGTTGAGATACTGGTAAAAGAGTTCCGAAAGCAGTTTTTGATCTAAATCCTCTCTGGTCCTCATCATCGAGAATTCGAAGAATCCTGCCATGGGGGGCGGAAGAGTATATTTTTTCATTCCGTTATGGTCAGAATCGAAAAGAATGGCTCTGCCAGCCAATTCATCTAATACTTTTTCGGAATCGTCTATATCTAATTTCCATATTCGACTGGCCGTTTTAACAGTGAAAGGTTTTATGGGAAGTTGAGAGACCAGCTCCGCTTCCTTTTCACTGAAAAGGAGACTTAATATCTGGTACAATGTCTCAGAAGGAGGGGCTCCCTGAGGAAATCTATTAAGCCTTTCCTCTAATTTTTTATAAGCCGATTTCCCAACTATATGTGACATGGTTTAAACCTGCCTAAAGATTTTTTATATTCTATCCTAAACCTACTATTCTAAAAAGAGTAAATTTAATCCCTATTTTCTCAGCCGAATAAAACATTCGATCGATAATATTCATTTACCAAACAGTAACCTTGCCCTATACTTACCAAAGATTTCTTTGATTGGACTGTACCATACTTATCATTAGAGATAAACTCACATTCTCTATCTCTCAATCTTTACCCCATAAGTATGGTACAGTGTGGAGATTGTCTTTTTTTAACCTTCTATCGTTTCATCGCTTCCCGCCTTAATAATGGGGGCATCTTTTCAATGGCATATCTAAGAGCAGTACGGGGCATGTTCTCTTTATTATTCATTACATAATCAAAAACCTCTTTTTGATGCACTTGACTTGTAACTTTAAGCAACCAGCCATAACCTTTTTGAACCATATCGTCTTGATCTAAAAGTAATCGGTCGCAAATCTCAAAAACATCACTCGTGAAATAGCCCTTTTTGGCAGGAATAATAAGGGACACAGCCGCTGCCCTTTTCATCCAGCGGTTGTTTGAATGAGTCCATTTTTTTAACTTATGAATAAATTCGGGATATTTCATGAGAAAATCTCCCACAGTATGGTTACAAAATGTGTCACACTTTGCCCAGTTATTGATATATCTGTCAATCCAGCCTTTAAATATTCCCCAGTCATTCCGTTCAAACTGATTCGACATTTTGGGTAACCAGGAGCTAACCATATAGGCTTCCTCGCAATAATCCGAAGAAAAAAGTGACTCACATAAAGCAAATATTTCCGGTTTTTTTAAAGTTTTTACTTTTTTCCAAAATTGGCTGGCAATTTTACTACATTCTGCAGTTTTTACACCATAGCACTTGACTTCCTCTTTAAAAAATCGCTGAGAATTTTTTTGAGTTTTTTCATCAATATTTTCTTTTAATGCTTCTCTAATTTTTTGAATGAGTCTATTCATTTATACTTTTCTCACTATAATTTTCTGTAAAAAAATCTGCATATATTTTTCACCAGGTTACTCTTCATTTTCTCCATCATCCACTGTTCCGCCACTCGTTTGCTCAAGAAACCCATGGTGGGGAATGAATGTGCCAAAAACACCACACTATACAATCTAATTTTTTTCTGAATAATTAGTGCCCATTCATTGATCATCTCCCCTGAACCATCACCTACAATAGTTACACCAAAGACTCTACCCAAAGAATTAGCAAATACCTTTACATAACCAACACTTACATTTTCTGCAATAGCAGCACCATAATTTTCGTATTTGGCAATATATGCTTTATATTTAATTCCTTTTTTCTTCAATTCCTCTTCGTTCATACCAACAAATGAAACTTGTGGCTCGGTAAAAACAGTCCAGGGAATTACATAATTTCTATATTTAAAAACTGCAAAAGGACTTACAGCATTCATAATGGCAAACATTCCCTGATGCATGGCAGCATGGGAAAACATCATGCCGCCATTACAATCTCCTACAGCGTAAATATGCTTAACTGATGTTTTATATTCGGAATCTACCTCAATTCCGCCCTTGCTATATTTGACTCCGGCATTATCAAGTTTTAAGGCATCAAGAACAATTTTTCTTCCGGCAGCTATAAGTAATTTCTCTGATTTAAGGCAAACTCCGTCCTCCGTAAATAAAGATATTTTCCCATCCTCGTTCTTTATGCTGGTTATTTTTTTTGAATTATAAACTTCGATGTTCGCTTTATTAAAAATCTTTTTAAGCAAATCTCCGGTCTCCTTATCCCCATTTGGGATAAGAAAATCATCCATCTGTACAATAGTACACTTCGTACCAAGTCGGGTAAATGCCTCTGCCATTTCACAACCAATGGCACCTCCACCGATTATCGTCATGCTCTCTGGAATTTTAGTTAACTGGAATATATTTTGATTGGTCAGGATATCTATATCTGAAATACCCTCAATCGGGGGAACCAGAGGTTCGGTTCCGGTGGCAATAAATATTCTTTGAGCGGTAATGTTTCTATCGCTAACCTTGACCGTATGCGAATCGATAAAGCTTGCCTCTCCCTTGTCTAAAATGAGCTCCACTTTATCAAACATCTTCAATGTTTTTTTCTCCGAGATATAATCTAAATAATCATTTATTTTTGAGAAAGGACTCGTGATGTTCGGCATTAGCCCTTCCGATAAGCCCATTTCTTTAAGCTTTAAAAATGAATGCCTATATTTGGCAATCCTAAGTAGAGACTTACTGGGAATACAACCTACATTCATGCATTCTCCGCCAATTTTATTCTTTTCAATACCGCAGACCTTTAAACCCATTTCAGCCGCCATGACAGAAACAGCCATACCGGCAGGACCTAATCCAATACAAATTAAATCAAAATCATATTTCATATTATTCTCTCCTTATGGTATCCTATCAAATAACTGAGTATAATACATTATCCCATTATATAAAGAGCATGCTGATTGTTCAATTATTTTTTATTTACCTGTTTTGAATAATTCTAAGAAAAAGCTATATAGGATGATTTATTTACGCAAATGAAATTAAAAATAAAATCGCCATTTTCAAGGAAATAAAGATTAATCAATAGGCAAATACAAATTTAATAGATAGAGACTTGCTAAGAATAAAAAAAGTTTCAAAAGATAATCATAGAGGTATAGATAGGTGGTTTGCCTTACCTAGGCCTGACTAATCCTCCCAAAGCCCCACCAACTAATCCTAATAAACCAAAGTAAAGAGTAGATATAAAAATTCCTCCTCCTAAAATAACTCCCATCATCCCTCCTAATGCCCCTCCAAATAATCCACCGGAAGCAATACCGAGAAAACCACCTAAACCAGGAAGGATAAGCAATGCTAATATTCCGCCAAAACTTCCACTCAAAAAACCAGCCAATGCCCCATTTCCGGTTCCTCTAACAATTAATCCGGCGATAAAACCAGCAAGTAACGGACCGAATAAAGGGATAAAACCCAAAAAGGACATAGCTATAATTCCCACTATTACTCCCCAAAACATATCTGACCTCCCTTTTTATTTCTCCTTTTGAAGAAATATTTCCATTTTCTATTTTAAAACAAATACGACAAGGATTCTGAATAATCCTTCTTTTTAAAAGAAAAAGTTTCTAAATTAATGAATTATTTAATCATTAAATCTGCATTATCACAAGAACCGCTCCTACCACATAAGAGTTAATAAAATTTTAATTTTAATTTTATAAAAAGTTAATTTTTGCTTTATAGAGATTTTAGATTATAATACTAAAATGGGTAATAATAAAAGATTTTATGTCTAAATCCATTTTATCTGGAGGTAAATCATGAAGAAAAAACTGCTTATCTTTATGTTTCTATTTTTTGCTATTCTGGTAATAGGAAATATTCAGATTACTGCTCAGGAAATTATAAAATTGGATCCTTCTCAAGCCGTAGAGATGGCATTAGCTAATAATCTTGAATTTCAGAAAGCTCGTTACCAGTTGGAAAATGTAGAAATTGACGCCAAAAAAAATAATGCTGAAAACCTATTAGCCCAATCCAATTTATTAGAAAAGCAAAATGAATTATTACTTTCACAGGAAAAAGAGCAATTTCAACAAAAAAAAGAAGACCTTATTATTCAAGTCATTGATGAATATCTCCAATTGAAATTAGCACAAAAAGACTTGCAAGTTAAAGAAAGAACTTCAGAAATGGAAAAAAATACTCTGGAAGATATAGAACTTCAGGCCAAAGCTGGATATAAAGTTGAACTGGATGTTCTGGAACAGAGTAATATATATTATGATGCATTATTTTCCTTTGAAAGTGCAAAATTAGACTATCAAAAATTACTGGGAAATTTTCGGGTAACCTTAGGATTAAATTCAAAAAGTCAGATAGAGTTAGCCGCAATAAATGTCCCCGATTTTAAAGAAATTAAATTAAATGAAGCATTGCAAAAAGGAAGACAAAATAGTGTGTCATTGCAAATTAATAATCTGCAAATCGATTTGGCCAGTCTGGAATTAGAGAAAAGTAAGGTTTCGGATACTCCGGAGATAGATTTAAAAAAATTGGAAAACAATTTTGAAATAACAAAACTGGACTACCAAATTGCCCAAGAAAATCTGGATTACCAAATACAATCTCAATGGCAAAATTATATGCAAACAAAAAATAACATTATATCAACTCAAAACAGCCTAAACCAAATAAACAAACATAAAACAATCATTAGCAATCAAGTTAAAGCAGGATTGGCAAGCAAAGATGAAGAGCTGTCTGCTATGGTAGGTGTGCTTGAAGCAGAATATCGATTAGCATCTTCAGTCCGTAATTATTATAATGCCCTACTTAATTTACAATCCATCATGGGAAATTTAAATAAGGGAGATATACAATAATGAAATTTAATAAAACCCCATTCATTGTAGCCATTATTATAGCAAGTATTTTACTCTTTCCAAGCGTCTTACAGGCCAAAGATATATCTTTAAAAGAAGCGATCGAATGGGGTATAGAGCATAATTACGATTTAGAAGGAATCAGAAACACCATCGATAGCTTGGAACAAAATTTAAAAATCCTTGATGCGGATAAAGCTTTTCAGGTCGATTTAGATGTTACCCCGGTATGGGATTTTGGAGCGGAGAAAAGTAATAGCAGTCTGTTGACACTTAAAGCTGAAAAAACGATTGCAGACAACTTGAATATTTCAGCTGAAATTTCTTGGAACAAAGATGATTTTGAAGATATGTCTTTCGAGGGGATCGCAAGTAGTGCGAATGCAAGTATCCAAGTCGAAAAACAAATTTACCCTGATTCTTATACCCAGAATGAACAACAAATCTTCCAAACTGAAAATGACTTAAAGAAGAAAGCAGAAGAATTATCCTGGAAGGAAGCAGAAAAACAAATTGATTTTATTGAAAGTTATCTTGCTCTTATCCGTCTAAAAGAAGAAGTAAATATTGCCGATAAAAAGCTTCAGTTAGCCACCGAAGAGTTAAAAAGAGTACAGCAACAGATTAGTTTGGGTGAAGGAGGTTATCAACAGGAAACTGAAGCAAAAATAGCGTTAATGGAAGCTGAGAATCAATCTTTTAATTTAAAACAAAATCTGATTCAACAACAGAATAAATGGTATCTGGAATTGAATCTATCGAAAGATATTCAGATTCAATTTGAGGAAGAACCTGCTTATTTACAAACTTTAAGATCGAACATGGAGCAATTGAATTTAGAGAGTGAAAAACAGGAGATTTTATTCAATCAAGCTTTAGAAAAAAATTACCAGATAAAAAATACTTATTTAGAAAAAGAAGTTCTTTTAAAAGAAGCAGTATGGACAGAAAATGAAGGTAAACCACAAGTAAATATCAATGGCGGATATGACTTTCTCGACAATTACTGGTACGCTATGTTAGATTTATCCTGGAATATCGCTGATGGCGGAGCACAAAAACTAAAAGAAGAAGGAGCTAGAACAACCATCCTTCAAAAAGAAAAAGAACTTGAACAATTAACAAAAATATTACAGCTTGAAATGAATCAAATAATAGATCAAGACCAATATAATCAACTTAATCTACAGGCAAAATTAGCCGCTTTAGAAAAAGAAAAATCTACTAAAAATATTTTAGAAAAACAGTATCAGGAAAAGGTTATCTCTTCCACCCAATGGCAAAATCAACTGATTGCCTTGGAAGAACAAGAACTGAAAGTTAAAGAAGCTCGGGATCTATTATTAGTTAATCGTTTAAGATTAGCCCATTTTTTAGATATATAACGCAAGGAAAGTTGAGGACAAATGAATGACAAAAAAGAAATGGTTCTTATGGATAATTATCATATTAATTTTGGGAGCGGGTATTTTTTTCGGATTAAACTATTGGCAATCCAAATCTGAAATAAACGCGAATTCAGAAAACCAAATTCAATCGGTTGATCCGGCATCAGTAGTTGAGGTGAAATTGGGAAATTTAAAAAAGTCTGTTTCTGCTAGTGGTTTTCTCCAGCCGGTCAATTCCGTCAATCTTAATTTACAAAGCAGCGAAACAACGGGAGGTATTGTTGAAAAAATCCTGGTACATGTCGGTGAATTTGTAGAAGAAGGACAAGAATTGGTTCATTTGAAAGATAAAGAGGAAAGATTAAATTATTTAAAGGCAAAAAATGAATACGAGCTGGCTAAAATTAATGGGTCTCCTAACCTGACTCAAGAAGAAAAGAAGTTAGCTATGGAATTGGCATTGGAAAAACTTAATGCGCGGACTATTCAAGCTCCTTTCTCGGGTAAAATTATTAAGATTTATGTCGAGGAAGGAGATAACATTGAAAAAACAGATGATATTATTTACCTGATTGATGAAACTGCTTACGAAATTGAAGTTTCAATCAGTGAAGTAGATTGCATGGAGGTAGAAGTCGGCCAACAAGCAGAAGTGGAATTAGATATTTTAGATGGAAAGATATTTACCGGTAAAGTAGCTGAAGTAGCAAATTATGCCATTGCAGAAAGTAATGTAGTAACAGTACCGGTAACCATCCGAATGGATGAAGTATCTAAATTCTTTAAACCCGGATTCTCAGCATCAGCAGAAATTACTGTGGGCTCTGCCAAAAATGTTGTACTAATTCCGGTTACCTCTCTTTCCATAGCAGGAGGCAATTCGATGGTTTTAAAAGTTGAAAATGGAAAAGCAGTTCCTACTCCGGTTAAAACCGGAATCAGTGATAGCTATTACCTGGAAGTAACCGAGGGGCTAAAAGAAGGGGATAAAATTATTGTAAACAATTATCAGATGAATACAAGTAGTTCTAATAACAACAGAAATCCCAATAGGGGTGGCTTCCCCATTCCCATGATACGCTAAAAAAGAGGCGAAAAAGTATGACTAAATTAATTCAAATTGAACAATTAAAAAAGACCTATCATTTAGGAAAAGTAAACGTTGAAGCCTTACGAGGTGTATCATTAGAAATTAACGCCGGAGAATTCGTTTCCGTTATGGGACCTTCCGGTTCAGGAAAATCGACCCTGATGCATATCATCGGCTGTTTGGATTATCCTACCGGGGGTAAATACTTTCTTTCCGGTCAAGATGTTACTAAATTGAATGACAATCAACTGGCTTTGTTTCGTAATCAAAAAATTGGATTTGTCTTTCAACAATTTAATTTGCTGCCCAAGGCTACGATTTTAAGAAATGTGGAACTCCCTTTGACTTATAATAAAGCACATTCTCAAAATAAGAAAGAGCTGGCTATTCAAGCATTAAAGGAAGTAGGTTTGGGTGATCGATTAAAACATAAACCCAACGAAATATCGGGAGGGCAAAAACAAAGAGTAGCTATTGCCCGGGCATTAGTAAATCATCCGTCAATCATTTTGGCAGACGAACCGACCGGAAATCTGGATTCAAAAACCGGTCAAGATATTATGAAAATAATAGAACAATTACACCATGAAGGGAATACCATTGTTTTGGTAACCCACGAATCGGAAATTGCCCGATATGCCAATCGGGTCATTCACCTAAAAGATGGTTTAATTGATAGAGATGAGGTGATAGCATGATCCTACAAAGCTTAAAAATTGCCCTGGAGAGCTTATGGGCAAATAAGATGCGCAGCATTCTTTCCATGTTGGGAATTATTATTGGTGTTGGTGCTGTTATTGCCATTGTTTCCGTAGGAACCGGCTCTACTCAACAAGTCACTTCCCGTATTGCTAACCTTGGATCTAATATGATTACCATTTATCCTCGAACACCACGAGGACAGGGAGGAATGATCATGAATGTCAGTTCTCAAGATAAATTTTCACTGGAATTAAGCGATTATATAGATAAATTTTGTCCTTCGGTGATAAAAGTGATTCCGGTAAAGCAGATCAGCGGTAGATTGATTTCAAATGATATAAATGTCAGTGCTAATATATTGGGTACTAATATCAACTATGCCAAAGTTAATAATTACGAAATAAACACGGGTAATTTTATCAGTGAGAATGATGATAAAGAAAGAAGACAGGTCATGGTATTAGGCTCTCAACTAGCTGAAGATTTATTTGAAGATGATGATCCTATTGGTAAAAGAATAAAAGTCAGTTATAACGCGCAAATCTATCTCTTTGACGTCATAGGTGTCATGAAGGAAAAAGGCGGCTCCATGGGTGGAGATCTGGATGACCGAGCTTACATTCCGATATCCGTTGCGATGAAAAAATTAACTAACAGTAATTTTGTTACCAACTATATTGCGCAAGCTGCTTCATCGGAAAAAGCAGCCACTGCTGTCAGTGAATTAGAAAATTTCATGGTTAAATTTTTAGATGATGAAGAGCAGGAACAATTCAGGATTATCAGTCAGGATGAGATTCTTGATACAGTGAGCTCGGTCACCGAAACCATGAGCATCATGCTTGGCGGAATTGCTGCTATTTCCCTCTTAGTTGGTGGGATTGGAATTATGAATATTATGCTGGTTTCGGTAACCGAACGAACCAGGGAAATCGGTGTACGAAAAGCATTGGGTGCCAGAAATGCACATATCTTATTTCAATTCCTGATGGAGTCATTAAATTTAAGTAGTTTCGGCGGGATTTTAGGCATTGGATTTGGATGGATAGCAGCCTATTTTTTATCCCAATATGGTAATTGGCCGATGGTTATTGCACCTCTTTCCGTCGGACTGGCCTTTGGTTTTGCTCTATTTATCGGTATTTTCTTTGGACTTTATCCAGCAATGAAGGCAGCAAAGATGAACCCGGTGGATGCCTTAAGATATGAATAAATAAAAAGACTGCCAATACCCTGGGGTTTAAAATAAGGAGTATTTACTTTATTTTTAAATAATCACCTTATTTCCTGGGAGTATTTGGCTTTTTTTATTAAATATAGTTAGAAATTTTTTTCAAAAAGCACTAAATTAATTTGCAATAAAAATATTATTAATTATAATAACTAAGAGTACTTTAAAATTGGAAGGAGAGATATTATTGGCAAAATTACCTGATTTTAATAAAAATAATTTCAAAAATAATAAATATTTTAGAAATATTGGTTTGTATCTATTGGTTCTGCTTATTTCAGTAACCATTTTCAGTTCACTTTTTAATCATGTATCAACCGTTCAGGAACTCACCTATTCGCAATTTTTAAAAGAAGTTGAGGCGAATAAGATCTCAAGTGTAACTATCATGGGAAAAGCCATTAGTGGCCGTTTCGTCAATGGCGAAGAGTTTACTACTTATTCCCCTGATGATCCGGAAATAATAAATATTCTTCGAAATAAAAATGTGGTAATAGAAGCCAAACCGCCAGTACAGCCTCCTTGGTGGATGAATTTGCTTTCTTCTATCTTTCCTATCGCTTTAATAATAGGTGTGTGGATTTTTATAATGAGAAGGATGCAAGGCGGAAACAATAATGCCATGTCCTTCGGTAAGAGTAAAGCCAAGCGCTTGAGTAACGATATACCTAAGGTCACTTTTAAGGATGTGGCAGGTATCGATGAAGCCAAAGAGGAAGTAGAAGAAGTTATCGAATTCTTAAAGAATCCGGCAAAATTCAAAAAATTAGGAGCCAAGATCCCTCGAGGACTTTTACTTTACGGCCCTCCGGGTTCCGGAAAGACTTTACTTGCCCGGGCTATCGCCGGAGAAGCGGGAGTTCCTTTTTTTAGTATCAGCGGATCCGACTTCGTGGAAATGTTTGTGGGTGTCGGTGCCTCCAGAGTACGCGATCTATTCAAACAGGCTAAGGCAAGCAGTCCCTGTATTATCTTTATGGACGAGATTGACGCCGTAGGTAGACACCGGGGTGCAGGATTAGGTGGAGGGCATGATGAGAGAGAACAAACCTTAAACCAATTATTAGTAGAAATGGATGGTTTTGACCAGACTACCGAGATTATATTAATTGCCGCAACCAATCGTCCAGATATATTAGACCCGGCGCTTTTAAGACCCGGGAGATTCGATAGACGGATTGTTATCGACCGACCAGATATCAATGGCCGGGAAGCCATTCTAAAAGTCCATGCTCGGGGAAAACCCTTAGCTGAAGGAGTAGATATAGAAGTATTAGCCCGCAGAACCCCAGGATTTTTAGGCTCCGATTTGGCCAATATGGTAAACGAAGCAGCACTCCTTGCTTCCCGAAAAAATAAGAAAGAAATTGAAATGGAAGATTTTGAAGCAGCTATAGACAGGGTCATAGCTGGACCGGAACGCAAAAGTCGCTTGATGAGCGACAAAGAGAAAGAAATTGTAGCCTATCATGAATCTGGACATGCACTGGTAGCTAAGCTTCTACCCAACTGTGATCCGGTACATAAGGTTTCCATCATTCCCAGAGGGGATGTAGCCCTCGGCTATACCCTGCAGCTGCCTACCCAAGACCGCTATCTGATCAGCAAAGCGGAACTACTTGATCGCCTGACTGTCCTTTTAGGAGGTAGGGTGGCTGAAGATCTGATCTTTCAAGATGTTACCACCGGTGCACAAAATGATCTGGAACAGGCTACTAAGGTTGCCCGGCAAATGATCACCGAATACGGAATGAGTGAATCTCTGGGTCCAGTGACTCTCGGGAGGAAGGAACATCAGGTCTTTTTAGGAAAAGATATCTCACAGGAGAGAGATTATAGCGAAGAGGTTGCCAACAAGATCGATAAGGAAATCAGAACGATTATTGACACCACCTATGCCAGAGCCAAAGAGATCCTATCCAAAAATAAACGCAAACTGAAGAATATCGCTACTAATTTGATTAAAAGAGAGACTCTGGAAGGAACGGAACTGGATTTACTTTTAAATGGAGCAAGGTTAGCAAGTGTAACAAAATAAAAATTAGAAATAAAATTATCATACAATGCTTAAAAAAATAACCCGCTGGCAAATTATTTACCAGCGGGTTATTTTTTTAAGCATTAAAGCGATAACCAGACCCCCAAAGGGTTTCAATATAATGTGGACTCTGAGGATCTTTTTCAATTTTGTCCCGTATTTTTTTAATATGGACGGCAATAGTAGTAATATCTCCGTAAGAATCATTCCCCCATATCCTATCATAGATAGTTTCTTTACTAAAAACAATATTAGGATTAGATGCCAGGAAGTTTAATATGTCAAATTCTTTAGTGGTAAGAATTATTTTCTTACCGGCAAAATAAACCTGACGAGCGGTTTGATTAATGACTAAATCTTTGATGTGAATTTCTTTGCTTGCCGTACCAAGTTGTCCAGTGAGCCGCTCAAATCGGGATAAATGGGCTTTCACTCGAGCCACTAGTTCACTTGGACTAAATGGCTTACTGATATAATCATCCGCCCCTAATCCAAGACCACGAATTTTATCAATATCTTCTCCCTTGGCAGAAATAATGAGGATGGGAATATTTTTTTCCTTTCTAATTTTCTTACAAATATCAAAACCGTCCATATCAGGCAGCATTAAATCTAATAAGATAAGGTCATAATTGTAGGCTAGAGCCTGATTCAATCCCTCTCTGCCATTATTTTTGATATCAACCTGAAAGCCATCAATTTCCAGATAATCTCTTTCCAGTTCAGCGATGCTTTGCTGGTCCTCAATTATTAATATCTTTTTCATTATTTTTTCTCCGTTTTTATCATTTTCGAAAAACCATGAGTTTTCTTCAAGGTAAAGAAAATACTGGTGCCCTTTCCTTCCTGACTTTTTGCCCAAACTCTACCTTCATGACTCATGACTATTTCTTTGGCAATATAAAGACCTAAACCGGTTCCACTTGAATTGGTAGACCTGGCTTTATCGGCTTTATAAAACCGTTCAAATATATTTTTTAACGATTTTTCCGGTATTCCCTGGCCATTATCCTGAATTTCTATTTGAGCTTCTTCTCTTTTTTCAATTAATTTAATAGAAATAGTGGGGTTGATACTTGTCTTATGATTTACAGCATTATTGATAATATTTAAAATGACCCTTTTTACTTTTTCTCTATCAACATAAACCTTTTCTTGTTCATTATAATCGGCATCAAATTTCAAGGTAATTCCTTTTTCAGTTAAATAAAATTTTAATTCTTCAACACAATCGGTTAAATAGGCCTTGATATCAATCGGCACAAAATTTAAAGGAAGTTCTTTTAATTCTAATTCTGATAACAAGAATAATTCGTTAATCAATGATTCCATATTTACCGTATTTTGGTATATGGTTTTAAGATATTTATCTTTTTTCTCTTTGGAGCTGGGGATGCCGTCTATAATTCCTTCAATATAACCCTTTATCGTGGTAATGGGAGTTTTCAAATCATGTGATATATTCGAAATCAATTCATTACGGTTATTTTCATATTTCTTTTTTATTTTCTCGGTTTCCTTTAATTGTTTTCTGGTTTCTTCAAAGGTTCTTGATAAATCTCCGATTTCATTTTTTGCGGAGGTGTTTATTTTAAAATCATAATTACCTTTTCTAATTTGCAGGGCGGCATTCTCCAATTGAGTCAGCGGTTTAACGATATTTTTAGATAATATATAAGTAGTGATTGTGCTGATGATAATAATGGCCAAAAGAAAAAGAATCAAAATAAGGAAAACCGAATAACGAAATTGTGCCAAATTTTCTAAGGTAGAACTAACATCACAAACAATTAAAGCTTCTCCTTTGGATTCATCAGGGAAGTTAAAATCTAACTTTTCCAGATATATATTTTCACTAAATTGAATAATTTGCTTATTCGGAAATGACTGAATGTGTGAATTGATTGCTTCTTTATCTAAATCAAGGCTTAAGAGAAAAGGAGAATGGTAAAGTATTTCATTGTTTTTTCGGATAATAATGCCGCCATTAGATGCATTCATAAAAGCATCCAATTGCTGCATATATTTAACATCTTCTAATGCTTCAGGGCTTTCTCTCAATACACGACCAACCATCCTATCTGCTATGCGTAATTCTCTTTCTAAAAGATCAAAATACCTTCCGGATTCTTGTTCCCTCCCAAAATCTTTGGGAGGAAAACCAAACTTAGAAATATTTTGATAATTTTTACCGATAAGAATACTCACAATAATTAATAAAATAATGGTTATTATAATGGTAATAACATTTGAAAGCCATAGTTGTTTTCTAATAATCATTTTTTAATATCATCCATATCATTTAGATTTAAAATAATCCACTTTATTGAAAAAAGCGATTACTTTTGTAGTTGAATCAATCTTCTATATTGAAAAATATATATTTGCCTTATTGCATTATAATTTATGTTTTTAAAAATAATATTAACAATTTATTAAAAGATTATAAATTTCAAATTAAAAAAGAATAATTGGGAAAAAATAAATTCCAAGACTTCTATATTTATAAAAGTTAAATTTCGATTTTACTTTAATATTTATTTAGAGGATCTATCGGCTGATGAAAGAGCATCATCTATTGGCTATTAAAAATAATCGATGCAAAGCCAAAAAAAGGTTTTTGTACAAAATGTGAGTTACAAAGTAAAATGCTCGTTAGTATTAAGAATAAAAAAAGAAATAAAATAATTTATTAAATAGTGGAAGAAATAAGATTTTTTTCCTTTATTTATTAAAATTTAAATTTTTTCTCTTTGACAGTATTTTGTTTTTTTTAACTTCCAATAAAAGCTTTTCTAATTTCTTAGTTTTATCTACTAAAATTTTTGAGCCATCAGAAACTACTCGAAAGGTTCCACTATCAACTGGTATTTCTGCCCATTCTGCGGAAGTGATTCCAAATTCTACTTCTATCCCATTTTTATACCAAGTTCTAATTGATGTTGCTCCGCCCCAATATTCTATTTCATACTTTTCAATTTCCCTAAATTCTTTTAACTAGTCTAAATTATTAACATATTTCTTAGGGTCATTGAAAATCAGAATTAAATCAATATCGGAATCTTGATGAGCTTTATTTCTTGCGTAAGAACCAACCAGCAATAAGGAATCAAGATCATTATTTCTATAAGCCCAGTTTTTTGTTTCTTTTAGTAAATTTTGTACCATATTTAGCTCCAAAAAAGATAATAAAAGAGATAGGGCATCAGTCTTCCATAAGCTTATATGTAGTATCCCTAGATATAATCAAAGAATTCCCTATTCCTACATTGTCTCAAGGCAACCTTTTTCCCTTTGACACCTTCAGAGTTATTGCACTATCATAAGAAAAGAAAGGATATAACTATTGTTACCGCTTTATTCTTAGAAGGTTTTAAATATGAATGCTTTAACAGATAGTTTGAAAAAGTGTATTTTATTTAAGGATATGGAGCATGAAGATCTTTCTAATTTTTTGAATATGTCTAATTATATCATAAAAAAATATCCCCAAGGAAATATAGTGGTCATTAAGGTTAAGATGCTTTCCCTGGAAAACATCAGAAAAAAGATTGAAAATTTTTTAGTGGAAGAATACAAGAAACGAAGGAGTAATATTATAAAAGTATCTCTCTCCAGAAAAGAGATAGCCGAACATATGGGGATTCAACGGCCTTCCTTGTCAAGAGAGCTCATTAAAATGAAGAAAGAAGGATAACATATCGAATTCGATAAAAAAGTTATCATAATCAAAGATGTCGGGACTTTGAGTAAATTTTAGCTATTGAAGAAAAAGATTTTTTAAAAGGAATAGATAAAACCGGCTTCAATGGTCATTTTTGGCTTTTCTTGAATTCCTCCTATTAAACCGGGTCCAAAGAGGGTATTTTCTTTTCCGCTGAAGTAGGCGAAGCTGCAATTAAAGGCAAGGCTGTTACTAATTTGATTAGAATAATTTGGCATGATGATGGTGCTAAAATCATTTAAACTAGTAATTGTAAATAAGCTAATAGCAGAAAATTCATTAATGTCATAGGATGTCCTGGTTAAAAAAAGATTGGCATTTGATTCTGAATCCAAGCCGCTATCAAGTAATGCCAATGAACCCAGTAAAGAGGATAATCTTTCCTCCTTTATGGAAAGATATTCCAATTGGAAATAAATTTTACTTCCCGATTCAAAATAATAACTGTAATCCCCTCCAGTTAAAAAGGAAAAATCTCCGCTATTGATGTCTTCGAAATTATATCCTATGGCTCCATATATCCCGAAAGGACCCAGGTCTCCTTTGGCACTGAAACCGATTCTTTGGCTGACCGGACTCATTATTTCTGTGTTATTTTGCTCTGCTTCACGGACATAATTCAGGGTAAGATCATACCCCTCCAACATTGTTCTCCCTCTTAATCCCCATTTCATATTCTCAAAACCATTGGGAAAGGCAGTAATTACCGTAATACTTGAATTCCAATTTATGGGGTAATAGGCTTCTATGGCATTCTGATATTTTGAACCGGTCTCTTCATCCATTACCATCGACCCTAATGTAAAATCAATCGGATTAAGCATCGAACCGAAAGACCAGGATATCGGCTGACGTCCCGCAGTAAGTTGCAATTTCTCAAACTTATGCCTGAAATAAAGTTTTTTAAACATAAAATCCAATCGGCCGGTAGTTGGATTATTGTATAAATAAACTGCTGATTTGATTTGATTGTCATCGAAAGGGGGAATATATAATTCTAAATCCAAACTTCCCTTAGGGTATGCAAGAGTTTCACTTTCTCGAAACAATACGCCGGATAAGGTCATATTTATTTCTCCACCGATGTCTAATTTGGCAAAAGTTGTAGTAGTGCTGAATAATAAAATAAACAACATGATTAAAATAATTATAGAAAAGTATTTTTCCCTTCTCAATGTTTACTCCTGGTCAATTTCTTTTATCGCGCCGAAACTAATGACAACATTTTTTATACTTATATTTTCCGCTCGCCATTTTTACCTTAAATTCTGTAGGGAAAATGTTCCTTCGGGAATTTCCGGATCGAATTCTATCTTGATAATTTTGAATCCGGTGTAAGTATCTTTCCTTAATTTATTCTCCATAACCGAATCAATAGGAATCCATCGTCCTTCAATCTCCTGCATTTCATTTAATTTGGTTTCTTTTAATAATTTTCCACTTTGAGTATACAATTCTTCCTGTAGACCGATGAATCTTTCTTTGTCTACCCAACTTACTCGACGATAATAGGACACTTTTACCCCTTCTCTAGCAACACCTTCCAATACATAACAAAGACGGTCATTAACTTCTTCTTCACCGATAATTTTAAAATCGTATAGGTCAGTTAATTTATCTGATTCCATGACATCTTGATAGGAAAAATCACTTCCCATCATCCCCTGATTTAACATATGCCCGGATATTTTAACAATATCTTCAGCATCAGGAAAAAACATCCATAAATCATCCTCTCTTTTAAGAAATTTTGTCCCCCTGTCTTGCGAATTGGTAAATTCAACTAAAGAATCTTTCTTATCACTCAAGGCAATCATAGTTTTGGTTATTTTACGACCACCACTAACAATTATCATCTCTGCTTCTATTCGAACTGAATCAAAATATTCATTATTATCTCTCTTATTAATTATCTCTTCAGCGGTCATCTCTAAAGCAGTTGCTATGATTACACCTGAAAACAAAATGTATAACATTGTTCCTATCAGTAAAAAAACTTTAACTTTTCGCATTCTTATCTCTCCTTTCTATTTTTCACTACCCTCCCAATCCTTCCCTCTCAAGGAGGAGGAAAGTAGGAATAGTAGACAATAGGCTTGTTCTATCTTTTATTAAGTTATTGTAGAGGTCGGATTCATCTGACCTATCTTTTGCGGGTTCGATAAATCGAACCTCTACATCGAAACAACAAAAATATTTTTTATGTTTTTTCTATGGGCAGACACAAGGTCTGCCCCTACATATTACTTATCACTCATTACTCGTCACTTGTTTTCCTACATCTGTCTAAGCGCTTCGGTGGGTTCAAGCTTGACAGCTTTTCTCGCCGGGATCACACAGGCAATAGTAACCACAATCACCCCCAACACAAAACAAAAAACAAGATTTTCTAAACTAAAGACGGTGTAATAAATTGACTC
This sequence comes from Candidatus Atribacteria bacterium, assembly GCA_011056645.1. Taxonomy (NCBI): domain Bacteria; kingdom Pseudomonadati; phylum Atribacterota; class Candidatus Phoenicimicrobiia; order Candidatus Pheonicimicrobiales; family Candidatus Phoenicimicrobiaceae; genus Candidatus Sediminicultor; species Candidatus Sediminicultor quartus. Next base: position 1,830 of record DSEL01000125.1, on the reverse strand, counting down.
CATCATAAAATCACTTCCAGTCATTCCCTCCATAGCCTCGGTATAATCAATTCCGACAACCGAGAAAACCTTAGTTAATATTCCACCCAATATTGTGCCAATAGCACTACCAAATATCCCAATAATTGCTCCTTCCATGGTAAAAAGGTACAATATTTCCCTACTTTTCAAACCCAGGGCACTCATCATACCAATTTCCCGGGTACGTTCATTAACAATCATAATCAATGTATTCACTAATACAAAACAGGCTAATATGATGATAAAAATATAGATAAAATTATATATCTGCTTTGCAATATCAAAAAACCCGATGAGTTCGTAATCCTTATTCCAAAGCTGCAAGGCATATTTTCCGGATTTATCTTCCTGGGAAAATAAGTTATTGAGACTGGGTAAAATCGAAGCGGCTTTACGGTAATGTGAAGTAATTAAAAGTAATTCTGTTACTTCGTCAGGCATCTCTAAAATTCTCTGGGCTTGATCCAAAGGAAGATAGAAAATAGTATCATTTAAAAAGGGAACATCGCTATGGGTCTTTCCTATAATCTGAAAAGTAGAACCTTTAAAGGAACCAAAAGGGGTACTATATAAAATAGTAACTTTATCTCCTACATTACGCTCAATTTTTTCTAATAACCCGGCTCCCATTACGATTTCTCTGCTACCAGGGTTAATCATTCTTCCTTCCACTATTTTTTCATCTATCTTGGTAAATGCTATTTCTTCAGTAGGGTCAACTCCCCAACCCATCATTCTTACCAGTTCATCATCCATACTTACCACAGCTCCGAATTTAAGCCGCGGAACTACCTGTTTTACTCCTTCTACCTGTCTTAGTTTTTCAACCATTGCTGAGGTTCCTTCGTCGTTAAATCCGTCCAGAGTATAATTTAGGGAAAGAAGACGCTCTTTTAACTTATATTCTTTATCTATCACTCGTATATGACCGGCTTTATACTTGATATGATTTTCAAAAGTCGATTCTATCATACCGCTAATTAATCCGCGGGCAAAAACCACGGCAATAATGGCAATAGCAATTGCTATTATTGAAACCGATGTTCTAAGTTTGGATCTTGATAGATTTTTCTTGGCTAAATTCCATAAAAATTTCATTTTTTACCTCCTTATCGATGATAGATTGCTTTTACCGGATCTTTATGTGCCGCCCAAAATGCAGGAAATATGCTGGATAAAAGAGCAACGATAATACCCAGGATAAACAAGAAACTAAAAGCTGAATAATTCCAAACACCGTAAATTTTATCGAGAATGGGAATGCCGAATTCAGACATATCTCCACCCATATAGCTCAAATCAAAACCATATTTTGCCATATAGCTTATGCCGGCAAATCCAATCAAACATCCGGCTAATCCCCCAAGAATACCTATTCCGGTTGCCTCTACCATAAAGACAAAAACAATCTCCCATTCTCTCATTCCCAAAGCTTTCATCATACCTATTTCTGATGTCCTCTCCAAGGCAGAGAGAATCACATTATTAATAATACCTATCATGCCGATAAGAAGAACGACTGATAGAATAGTGGCAATTCCACTCTTTTTGGCAGTACTTAAAGCAATCACTGTTTCAGCAAACTCTTCCCAGGAATATGCTTTTAAACTCAAATCTTTCTGCTTAAAATTTTCAGTTAATAGTTTTTTTGTTTTCTCTTCGTTTTGGGAAGATGCTTTTAATCTTATCATACTAATCCCATTTCCCACATTCAAAGCCTGTTGGGCAATTTCCAAAGGAACAAAAACCACACTATTATTAATCATGGGATTGGGAGTATTCACCAATCCTCCTATTTCCATATCGATG
>DSEL01000124.1 GCA_011056645.1 Candidatus Atribacteria bacterium | reverse complement strand
TCTCTCCGGCACAGTTAAAGTCTTTGATGATAAAATCCTGACCGTGATCTTTGGCCTCATAGATAGCCACGCCGCTACTCATATTGTTAAACAATTCTTTGAATCGGTTTTCACTCTGCTGTATGGCTTCTATGACTTGTTTACGTTCGGTGATATCTCTGCCTAAGGCCACCGAGGCGATGACGCTGCCTTGCGGGTTCTTCAGGTTATAGGAATTCCAGGAGATAAGTTTTATCTAGCCATCCTTGCTATTCTGCGTTCCCATAAGTTTTTCGATCTAGCAAGTCATAAATCGGTTTTTTATCACGTGTGAATAAGTAGACACCGATAATATGCCCGGCAGAAGAATCAACTAAATCCCAATTGTTAATATCATTCGTGTTTTTTAGATATTGGTCATATATTTTCTTTATATCTTCCTCATCTGCTCTTCTAAAAAGATCTACTAATAGGAAAAGAGCAAATAAGCGTTCTTTATGAAATGGTGATTGGAGGAATTCAGAGGCTTCCTCCTTAGATATCGTTTTATATTTTTTTGCCTATTTTTTTGAATTCTTCTTTTAGGGTTTTGAATCATGATTTTTTCTACCTTATACCTTATAAATTGCCAATACTAACAAACACCTCTTGACCAAACTTAAAATTTGGCGTATGAACTAAAATCATCTTTATAATTTTATCAGAATTGTTTTTATATTTGAATCTTTCACCTTTTTTTATTACGCATAAATAATCAGTAGATAAACATATTCTTTATCGTTTATTATAAAATTAATTTCCTCTGCTATTATGTAATAATATTTATCTAATCTTTTTGACCATGATAATTTATGACTGATTGCTCTATTTCGTTTTCTTTTATAATCATTTTATTTCCCTTCCAACAGCGTCTCAAGCTTTTTTAATATTTCCAGGACCGCATCACCTCTATTTGGAATAAAATTGCCCGCCATCACCAGGTCTCTTTTCCGACCGGTGCCCCGGTAGCAAATTCTCCGTGAATGCATTTGATTCTTTAAAGGATCTCATCTATAATTTAGGAAACTTCTTATTTGGATATAATCACTTAAGAAGATACGGGAGGACTTTCATATATAACCCCTTATGAAAAGCTAGAAAAAGTTAGCGAACTATTGAGCTATTACAGCCGTCCCCTGTTTTTCCGGCCAGGCTGCTTGCCCAGGTACGAATCTTCACCCAATCCCGCAGGTCACTTGCCGGTATCTTCTTGAGGGCGGGAATGAGATTATAGGGGAAGCGCAGCTTGGTCGGATCAAACTTTCCGCCCACTATTTCAATAGAGACCGGAGTAAGCCAGGGGAATTTAGCTAGTTCCGAATCTAATTTTTCCCGTACTTCCTGCCATTCCTTCCCGTCTACTTGGCCAAAGGGGCCACCAGCAAAAATAGCTAGCGGTAAATGGCCGGTCAGAATTTCCCGGTACTCCGACAAAAAATGAAGCGCTTCCTTATGCCAGTGGAACATATAGAATGGGGCACCCAGGACTACTCCACTATATCCTTCAATTGTCTTCACCTTCCGTATCGGTTCACAATCCACAGTCAGCCCTTGGCTGCGTAGCGTCTCTGAGATCACCTCGGCTATTTCCTGCGTAGAACCATAGGAAGTAGCATAGGCTACGAGAACCTTAGTTTTGGTTTCCATCTGATTTATTCTCCTTTATCTCCCTATTTTAAATAAGGTATTATATATGGAACTTTTTATTGATATGTTTTTTGTAACTTTTTTTGTTTAAATTACGTAAATATTCTGTTATGATTATTGTTAGTGTTAATAAAAATACTTGAGGTAAAAATGATTCCTAAAAGATTAATCTATAGCTCTATTGTCACAATTTTAATATCCTTTTCTATTTTTATTAGAAAAATAGCCTTGATTAAAGGTGTAACACCTATTACTTTGTTGATTCAATTTGTATTAATCGCATCTATTATACTGAATATAAATCTTATTATTTTCCATAGAGGACACATAAAAAAAATCAGGAATATTCAATATAAAGAATGGAAAAATACATTTTTTGCTGGATCTTTTCTCTTTTTTGCTTATTTCATCAGCAACTACAGCCTTAGATTCACAACTTCAATTAATTATAGTTTTCTTAATAAAAGTAACTTAATCTTTATTCCCCTTCTGGCTTTTTTCTTTCTTCACGAAAAACTAACCAAAGAAAAAATATTTCTTGCCTTTGCTTTTTTTATCGGTATTTACCTGGTTACCACCAGCGGACAATTTATTATTCCTCATTTTGGTGATTTATTAGTCATAGTAGCTACTTTCTTTTTTTCCTCTTTTTCTATCGTAAATAAGAAACTGATAAAAATTCTTGAACCAGAAATTGTAAGCTGGGGAATCCTTTCTTGTGCTGCTATCCTGGCTTTAATCTTCAGTTTTATTTTTAAGATCAATATATTTTCTTCGAAAGGAATCCTGTTGGTATTTCTTTCCGGTATAGCAGAGGGATTTGTTATTCTTTTTATCAATAAAACTATTCGAATTACTAATATGACTTATTATGTTATGATGATTATGTTTACTCCGCTTATCAATTTAATCCTGGGCGTTTTATTCTTAAATGAGATGATTAATTTTATCCAATTGATCGGAGGGTCTATCCTAATTATCAGTGGAATCATGGTTCAGAGATTAAGAGATTAAAACTTTTTAAGGGTATAAAAAATTAGCTTAAACCATTATTCTATCATTTGAGGATGATTTCCTCTTTTTTTACTTATAATCAATAAAAATGAAATAATTGGGTATAATTTAAAGCAAAATATGTAAAAAATCTTGCACCAGTTTAGGGTCAAACTTTTTTCCTGCTTCATCTTGCAATTCTTTTATTGCTTCTTCTTTTCTAAGTTTGTCGCGATAAGGCCTATTAGAAATAAGTGCCTGATAAGCATCTACTAAAGCAATCAGCCTGGCTTCTGTAGATATTTGCTCCCCGGATAATCCATTTGGATATCCTTTTCCATCCCAGGTTTCTCGAATTTCTCTAATTACAGGGATAATATTTTCTAAACCTCTAATATATTTTATTATCCTAATGCTATTTTCAGCATTTCTCTTGATAATTTCCCATTCTTCTTGATTTAAAGGGGCAGGCTTATTTAAAATGTATTCCGGAGTAATAAGCTTACCTATATCATATAAATGAGATGCTGTCTTGATTATTCTAATACTTTTTTCTCCCAATCCTATACTTTTAGCAAATAGTGAAGCCTGCTCTGCTACGTGCATAGCATGCTCACTAGTATATCCATCTTTTAGGTTCACAGTTTTAGCCAGAGCATTGATTATTTCAGGAAGAAGGTCTTCTTCATAAAAATTTGTTTCGTTTACCTTTGCTTTCCACTGATTCCAGATATAGACTTTTTTCCCCATTGAACTATGTTTAGCGAAAACCATGCTTCGATCAGCTTTTACTAAAATATCTTCAATAGTGTTGCTATGAATTGGATAAGATGCTATTCCAATACTTAAATTTAATAAATGTGTAGAGACCTTAGCTTCCATTGCTTTCATAAAATCCTTGTTTACTCTTATTGCTATTCTTTCCGCTTGGGAGGGGTCTGTATTGGGAAGAAGAACAACAAATTCATCTCCACCATATCTACAGAGGGTATCTTCTTTTCTTAGAGAAGATTCTATGGACTTTGCTGTCTGACAGAGAAGTCTATCTCCCTCTGTGTAGCCTTCTATTCTATTATAATTTTTAAATCTATCTATATCGCAAAATAAAAAAGAAACACATCCTTTTTTACGTGAGCATATTGTAATTTCTTCCTGTGCCCTGGTTAAAAAATAAATCCGAGAATAAAGACCAGTCAGCCCGTCTCTAATGGAGCTTTCTTGTAGATGCTTTTGATATCTCATCCTTTCCATAATGGCTGCAATTTGTTCTGTAAGCATATTCATTATTCTATTTTCTTTATTGTTCCAAATCTTCCTTTTCTTACTGAAAACGGTAATTATACCGATTAGTTTGCCATCTGCTTTCACTGGAGAGCATATGAGAGAAATCACCCCTTCTTTCTTTAGTATCTCAGGTAAGAAAATACTGTAATCCTGCTCTATATTTGAAGAAGAGAAAGTCTGACTAATTTTGATGTTTTTATTTATTAATTCTTCCTCTATCTTTAGAGATATTTTTGATATATTTTCCTTACTGAGATTATATCCCTTCATTAAATTTGGATTCTTATCTTGTATTATCCAAATAAAGGAAGAATCTCCATTTAATAACCGGGTTACTTCTTTTGAAAAGCCGGAGATAATTTGTTCTAGATTTTTAGCTTTAGATATGAGC
>DSEL01000123.1 GCA_011056645.1 Candidatus Atribacteria bacterium | reverse complement strand
CAAATATAGTCCACTATTCTTTGGGCTGAATTTACTTGACTTAATTTTTTACATTTTCCGGCCATTATCTCTAGTTCATTTTTGTCTATTAATAGATCAAGCAAAACTTGGGATAATTTTTCCCCGGATAAATCCTCTTCTAAAATTATTTTTGCAGCTCCTTCTCTTTCAAATATTTTAGCGTTAATTCCCTGGTGGTCATGGGTAGCATAAGGGTAAGGAATCAAAATTGCCGGTAGACCATAAGCCCCAATCTCGGCCAAAGTTGTAGCTCCCGCCCGACAGATGACTAAATCCGCCAAAGAATAGGCTTTTTCAATATCATGCAGATAAGGCTCTATCGAAAATATTTTATGGTTTTCTCCCACCATTTCCTTTATTCTGGCATAATCATCTTGTCCGCTAATCAATAAAACTTGCCATTCGTTTTTTATTGTCCTTTTGATTAAATCAATACTTTCTAGAACTACGCTATTAATAACCGCGGCTCCTTTGCTCCCTCCTAATACCAGTATAGTCCTTTTAGAAGAATCAAGATTAAATTTTTTATACTCTTTTTCCGTACCTGATATAATTTTCTTGAAACGTAAAGGATTACCCGTAAAAATCAATTTTGCTTTACGTCCAAAATACTCTTTTGATTGTTCAAAGCTTAAAAATGTTGCTCGCGTAACAAGAGATAGAAATTTATTGGTAATTCCGGGAATTATATTCTGTTCATGGATAAAAGTGGGTATACCCAATATCGCCGCCACTAAAACAACCGAGCCGCTTACATAGCCACCTGTTCCGATAACTATATCCGGATTGTATTGTTTTATAATTTTAAACGATTGTAATAAAGACACTAAAAAAATAACCACTGCAGTTAAATTTTCAAAACATATTTTTCGTTGTATTCCACGGGCTTTAATTTTGATTATTTTAAATCCCTCCCGGGGAACAAGTTTTGATTCCATGCCCCTTTCGGTTCCTACAAATAGAATATCATTTCCCGGGTTCCTTTCTCTTATTTCGTAAGCTAAACTAATTCCAGGATAGATATGACCCCCTGTCCCTCCACCTGAAATTATTACTTTTAATGCCATTTATTATACTCTCTCTTCTTTTATTGTTTTATACCGGGAAATATTTAATAATATTCCCACACAAAACATATTTATGATTAGGGATGTACCTCCATAACTAATAAAGGGTAAAGTAATTCCGGTGGTGGGAACCATCTTGGTTACCACCCCAATATTTATTATACTTTGAAAAACTATCATAGAAGTTATACCGGCAGCAAGCAAAGTACCAAACGGGTCAGAAGTGTCCAAAGCTATTCTAAATCCACGCCACAGCAATATGATAAATAGAACAATGATCACTACAGTGCCTATAAATCCTAATTCCTCCCCGATTATGGAGAAAATAAAGTCAGTATGCTGGTCGGGAAGATAGAAATATTTTTGCTTGCTCTCTGCCAATCCGATCCCAAAAATTCCCCCACTCCCCAAAGCTAAGAGAGATTGAATGATATGAAATCCACTATCTAGAGGATCTTTCCACGGATTCAAAAAGGAGAGTAACCTTGATTTTCTATATTCTTCTCTGGACAATATTAAAATGCCCAGGGGAATTGCAGCAACTATCAAAGCATAAAGCTGAATTACCCTAGTACCCCCAATAAATAACATAATAAATGAAATGCCTAAAATAATTATGGAAGTACTAAAATCTGGCTCATTCAAGATTAACAAAAACATGACGAACATAATAATTAAAGGGGGCAATACCCCTCTAACAAAGGTTTCTATATCTTTGGTTTGTTTTCTGGTTAAAGATTCTGCTATATATAAAATTAAAGCAAATTTGGCAATTTCGGAAGGTTGAAAAGAAAAAAATCCAAACCTAACCCATCTACTTGCCCCACCGGCAGTCCTTCCAATACCGGGAAAATATACCATGGATAGCAAGGCGATGGAAACAATCAGGATAGGTAAAGTAAATTTCTTATAGTAATGGTAATCGGTATATATAGCAAAAAAAAATGCTATTAAAGCAATTATAGCGTAAATTAATTGTTTTTTTAAAAAATAATAACTATCTTCGTACCATTTATAGGCCATAATATAACTT